>NZ_PIZC01000067.1:118852-160772 GCF_019325145.1 Actinomyces sp. 594 | reverse complement strand
GTGCGCGGATCGGGTAGAGTCGCCGAGTGAGGAGGCGGCGGTCGCCTCACTGTGACAGGCCGAACCGGCCGGAACGACGACGAAGGGAATGCGGCGTGGGCGTGCTGACCATAATCCTGCAGGTACTGCTGGTCCTCTCAAGCTTCTTCCTGATCATGACGATCCTGATGCACAAGGGCAGGGGCGGTGGCCTGTCCGACATGTTCGGAGGCGGCATCACCTCCTCAGCCGGCTCCTCCGGCGTCGCCGAACGAAACCTGAACCGGATCACCATCGGGGTGGCCCTGGTCTGGACGGCAACCATTATCGGTCTCGGGCTGGTTGCCCGATTCGCCTGAGCACGCCGGACAGCATCATTACCCGAGCAGCTGCGGACACCGGGGCGACCGGGCGGCGCACCCACGATCCTCGCGGGGATGCGCTTGAGCGGGCCCGGTCCGGTTACCTGGCACACCTGCGTGTAGAGCGCGGGCTGAGTCCCAATACGCTGGCGGCCTACGAGCGGGACCTGGGTCGCTACGCCGATTTCCTGCGCGGGCGCTCGATTCACGCGCCCGACTCGGTGACCGAGGCGGATGTGGCCGCATTCCTGGAGGCGCTGCGTACCGGCGCCGACGGCGGTCGCCCGCTGGCTGCGTCCTCAGCGTCCCGCACAGTCACTGCCGTGCGCGGCTGGCACAGGTTCCTCCATGCCGAGGGAAGCACCGATGCCGATCCATCGGCGGCGGTACGTCCACCGCAGGTGGGACGGCGCCTGCCCAAGGCGCTCACCGTGGACGAGGTGCGCCGCCTGCTGGAATCCGCTGGAAACGACGACTCGCCGGTGTCCCTGCGTGACCGCGCCCTGCTGGAACTGCTGTACGCAACCGGTGCGCGTATCTCGGAGGCAGTTGGGCTGGTAGTGGACGACTTGGATGCCGCATCCGGCTGCCTGCGGGTGTTCGGCAAGGGACGCAAGGAGCGGATCGTACCGATGGGCCAGTTCGCCTGGGACGCGCTGGAGGCCTACCTGGTGCGTGGACGTCCCGCCCTGGCGGCGAAGGGGCGGGGAGTGCCGGAAGTGTTCCTGAACACCCTGGGCCGGCCACTGTCACGGCAGTCGGCCTGGGCGGTGCTGCAGCACGCGGCGCAGCGGGCCGGACTGGCCGGGGGCTCCGGTTCCGGCGGAGGGGCGGAGCGACGCATCTCCCCGCACACGCTGCGGCACTCCTTCGCCACCCACCTGCTGGCCGGAGGTGCGGATGTGCGCGTGGTCCAGGAGATGCTGGGGCACGCCTCGGTCACCACCACCCAGATCTACACCAAGGTCACCGTCGACCACCTGCGGGAGGTTTACGCCACCAGTCACCCGCGGGCCCGCGGCTAGCCTGCGAAGGAGTCTTCTCCGCGTCCCGCTGTCCCACTTCGACTAGGCTGCCCGTGTGAGTGACGCCAAGCAGCCCGGCCTGATCGACCCGCCCGAGAACTCTGACGACGGCAAGCTGGAAGAACAGGAGAAGGTTTTCCCTGTGCCGGCGCCACTTGAATCGCACGGGCCCGCCCGTGTGATCGCCATGTGCAACCAGAAGGGCGGCGTGGGAAAGACCACCACCACCATCAACCTGGGCGCCGCGCTGGCCGAGTACGGACGCCGCGTACTGATCGTGGACTTCGACCCGCAGGGCGCGGCGAGCGCCGGCCTGGGCATCAACGCCCACGAGCTGGACCAGACCGTCTACGACATGCTGGTCGCCGCCCGCCCCGATGTGCGGCCCATCATCCACTCCACCTCCGTAGAGGGCCTGGACTTGGTGCCCGCGAATATCGACCTGTCCGCGGCAGAGGTACAGCTGGTCGGGGAGGTCGCCCGCGAGCAGGCTCTCGCCCGCGTGCTGCGTCCCGTGCTGGACGACTATGACGCGATCATCGTCGACTGCCAGCCCTCCCTGGGCCTGCTGACGGTCAACGCCCTCACCGCCGCGCACGGCGTCATCATCCCGCTGGAGACGGAGTTCTTCGCTCTGCGCGGCGTAGCCCTGCTGGTGGAGACCGTGGACCGGGTGCGGGACCGCATCAACCCGCGGCTGCAGATCGACGGCATCCTCGCCACCATGGTGGACCCGCGGACGCTCCACTCCCGGGAGGTGCTCGAGCGCCTGACGGAGGCCTTCGGCGACAAGCTCTTCGACACGCAGATCCGTCGCACGATCAAGTTCCCGGACGCATCCGTAGCAGCCGAACCCATCACCAGCTACGCCTCCGGGCATCCCGGTGCCGAGGCGTACCGGCGCCTGGCCCGTGAGGTCATCGCGCGCGGCAATGTTGCCTGAACCGGTTATTGAGACGCTTCCGAACGGCTCCCAGCCGCAGCTGGAGACCTCACCGGGGCTGGTTCCGGCAGGGCCTGGGCAGGTGCCCGGATTCCAGGTCAACCTGCCGCAGTTCGAGGGGCCCTTCGACCTGCTGCTCACCCTGATCGCCCGTAAGCGGCTGGACATCACTGAACTGGCCCTGGCGGAGGTTACCGACGAGTTCATCGCCCACATGCGCGCGGACTGGGACCTCGGGCGCGCCAGCGAGTTCCTGGTGGTTGCCTCCACCCTGCTGGCGCTCAAGGCCCACCGGCTCCTCCCGCACGATTCCGAGGAGATGGACGAGGACATGGAGCTGCTCGAGGCCCGCGACGTGCTCTTCGCCCGGCTGCTGCAGTACCGGGCCTTCAAGGAGGCGGCCAAGGTCATCCGCTCCCACGCCGAGGCGGCTTCCCGCACGCACCCGCGCGTGGTGTCCCTGCCCCCCGAGCTGGCGGCCCTGCTGCCTCGGCTTGTGGCCACCAGCGACGCCGAGGACCTGGCCCGCATCGCGGCCGATGTACTGACCCGCCGCCGGGATCCGGGCGTGCAGACCGTGCACCTGCACGAGCGCGTCCCCGTGGGGGAGCAGCTGCGCCTGCTCGCCGGCCGGCTGCGCCGCGCCGGCACCCTTACGTTCACTGAGCTGACTGCTGACGCGGGGCGTACCGCGGTCGTCGTCGCCCGCTTCCTGGCGCTGCTGATCCTGTACCGCCAGGGAGGCGTCGACCTGGCACAGGAATCGCCCATGGGGGAGATCACGGTTAGCTGGCGGGACGAGTCGCTTGAGGATCCGAGCGCAGTGGCCGCGGACTCCCTGGAGCTGGAGGAGGAATTCGCATGAGCGCCGTGGAGTCGGCGGCGGCTTTGCCGGTACCCGTGCCGGAGGAGGAACTACGTGCCGCGGTGGAAGCCGTCCTGGCAGTAGCGGACGAGCCGGTCACGGTGGTCGCCTTGGCCCAGGCCCTCGACCGGGACGAGCAGCTCATCGAGGCGGTGCTGGAGTCACTGGCCGCCGAGTACGCCGGCGAGAAGCCCGGCCCCGACGGCGGCACGCGGGCGCGCGGCTTCGTCCTGCGACGGGCTGCGGGCGGCTGGCGGCTGGCCTCCGCCCCCCGGTTCAGCGAGCTGGTGGAGCGCTTCGTCATTGGCGGGGCCACCGCCCGCCTGTCGCAGGCCGCACTGGAGACGCTGGCCGTCATCGCCTACCGGCAGCCCGTCACTCGCGGCCGGATAGCTGCGGTGCGGGGCGTGAACGTAGACGGCGTGGTGCGCACCCTGCACGCCCGCGGCCTGATCGAGGAGGCCGGCACGGAGCCCTCCGGTGCGATCCTGTACCGCACCACCGGGGAGTTCCTGGAGTACCTGGGCCTGGACTCGCTTGCCGACCTACCGCCCCTGGCTCCCTACCTGCCCGATTCCTCCGCCCTGGGGGACATAGAAGATGAGATCACCGGGAGGATGCTGCCGTGAGCATGCGCAACAATACCGACGGAGGCGCCCAGAACGTCCCGGACGCACTGGATCTCGGCGCCGAGGAGTTCTACGACGCCGACGACCTCGAAGAAGTCGACTACGAGGACGAGGCCTCCTCCACGGCGCCCGCCGCGGCCGCCGACGCCCCCCGGGGAGGGCGGGCACGCCCCGACGACCCCTACGTCGTCGGCGGGCAGCGGCTGCAGAAGGTGCTGGCCCACGCCGGGGTGGGGTCCCGGCGCGTATGCGAGCAGCTGATCGCCACCGGGAGAGTCAGCGTCGACGGGGTGCGAGTCACCGAGCCCGGAGTGCGCGTTGACCCCGCCACCCAGGAGATCCGTGTGGACGGCTCGCGGGTGCTCACCGACCCCGATGTCATCACGGTCATGCTGCACAAGCCCGTCGGCGTGGTCACCACCATGGAGGACCCGCAGGGCCGCCCCACGGTCTCCGAGTACACCGAGCAGTACCTGGCCGAGCACGCCGAGCAGCTGGGCGGGCCGGAGAAGGCTTCCGCGCTGCGGCTGGTGCACGTGGGCCGGTTGGACGCCGACACCGAGGGGCTGCTGCTGCTGTCCAACGACGGCGAGCTCACCCACCGGCTCACCCACCCCAGCTATGAGGTCGCCAAGACCTACGTGGCGGTGGTGCGGGGGCACGTCAGCAGCGGGCTGCCGAGTCGGCTCAAGCGCGGCATCGAGCTGGAGGACGGGCCGATTGCCGCGGACCGCGTAGTGGTCAAGGACTCCGCCCCGGACGCCTCGATCCTTGAGGTCACCCTGCACTCGGGCCGCAACCGGATCGTGCGCCGCATGCTGGCAGCCGTCGGGCACCCCGTAATTCGTCTGTCCCGCACCCGGATCGGAACGCTGTCTCTCGGCGGTCTGCGCCCGGGGGAGATGCGCCCGCTCACGGGTGCGGAGGTAAGCGCACTGCAAAAGGAGGTGGGCCTGTGAGCGCCGCCGGAAACCCCTCCGCCCCGCTCGCCACCCGGGGGCCGGTGCTGGTGGTCGGCACCGGGCTGCTGGGCACCTCCCTGGCGCTGGCCCTGACCTCAGCCGGCGTCCCGGTGCAGTTAGCCGACACCTCACCCACCTCCCTGGCACTGGCGCGCGACATGGGCGCCGGGCAGGTGCGTGACGAGCACAGCGCCGAACCCGCCCTGATCGTGGTCGCGACCCCACCGGACGTGGCCGCCGGCGTGGTGCTGCGCGAGCTGGCCGCCCACCCGGACGCGGTGGTCACGGACGTCGCGAGCGTCAAGGCGCGCATTGCCGCCGAGGTGCGCCGCCACGGCGGGCGGGAGGCGCGCCGCTACGTCGGCTCCCACCCCATGGCCGGGCGGGAGCGGTCCGGAGCCGCCGCCGCCGACTCCGACCTGTTCGCCGGCCACCCCTGGGTGGTCGTCGCCGACGGGTCCGCCCCGGAGGCCGAATTGGCGGTGCGCAACCTGGCCGTCGACGTCGGCGCCACCCCGGTGCGCATGAATGCCGCCGAGCACGATGCCGCCGTCGCCGCCGTCAGCCACGTCCCCCAACTGGTCAGCTCCCTGCTGGCCGCCCGCCTGGAGTCCACCCCCGAGAACGCGCTCGGCCTGGCCGGGCAGGGGCTGCGCGACACCACCCGCATCGCCGCCTCCGACCCGCGGCTGTGGTCGGCGATCGTGGTCGGCAACGCCGGGCCGGTGGTGGACATGCTGCGCCAGCTGCGCGGGGACCTGGACGCACTGATCAACGGGATCGCGCCCGCCGCCGTCGACCCCGGCGACCCGGCCTACACCGCCGCCGGGGACGCCGCCACCATCGCCCCCGGCGCCGTCGGCGCCATCACCGACCTGATGACCCGCGGCAATGCCGGGCAGGCCCGCATACCGGGCAAGCACGGCGGGGCGCCGCGCCGCTACGCGCAGGTGCAGGTGCTGGTGCCCGACTCGGCCGGCTCGCTGGGCCGTCTGTTCTCCGACGTCGGCGAGGCGGGCGTCAATATCGAGGACTTCGCCATGGAGCACTCGCCCGGGCAGAGCGCCGGCCTGGCCATGCTCTCGGTCATGCCGGCCGCCGCCCAGGGGCTGGAGGAGGCCCTGGACGCCCGCGGCTGGCGCGTGGTCGTGTCCTAAGGAGGGCGGAGCACTTGCCGCGGCGCGGCTGTGGGCGGACTCATCTGCCGCCGATCCGTGCGGCGGTGCCTGATTGTGGGACGCTTACCCCTTGAGACCGACCGGCTCGCCGGAGCCCGCGGGGTCGAACGTTGGAGGAACACATGGGAATCGTCGTCGCCATTGACGGGCCGTCCGGGTCCGGCAAGTCCACGGTGTCCAAGCGGGTTGCGGCCGCGCTGGGGCTGGCCTACCTGGACACCGGCGCCATGTACCGGGCAGCCGCCTGGTGGTGCGAGCGCACCGGCATCGACCTGGACGACGCCGAGGCCGTCACCCACGCCGTGCAGGCCATGCCGCTGGTGATGGGTCTTGATCCCGAGGCGCCCGGTGTCACCTGCGACGGGGTGGACATCGCCGAGGCCATCCGCGACCCGCACGTGTCCACAGTGGTCTCCAAGGTCGCCACCAACCTGGATGTGCGCGCCGAGATGGCGCGGCTCCAGCGTGAAATCATCCGCGCCGAGGCCGGTGCTCTGGCCGGCTCCTTCTCCCGCGGCGCAGGCATCATCGCCGAGGGGCGAGACATCACCACCGTCGTCGCCCCCGACGCCGACGTGCGCCTGCTGCTGACCGCCAGCGAGCAGGCCCGGCTGGCCCGCCGCGCCGCCGACCTGGACGCCGCCGGAAAGGCCGTGGATGCCGCCGCCCTGCGCGACCAGGTGGTGCGCCGCGACCGCGACGACGCCACCGTCTCCCAGTTCCTCACCGCCCCCGAGGGCGTCACCGCGGTGGATACCTCGAACCTGACGCTGGAGGAGACCATCACCCGCGTCACCGCGCTGGTCGAGCGGTCGCGCGCCGAGAGCGCCGAGCGTGAGCGGCTGGAGGACGCCCGTGCTGACGCACTGCGTACCGGACTGGACGACTACGAGCTCGACGAGGAGGACCGTGCCCTGCTCGCGGGGGAGGAGATACCCGCTGCCGAAGCCGGCCTGGAGGCGGGCCTGCCCGTCCTTGCCGTCGTCGGCCGGCCGAACGTCGGCAAGTCCACTCTCGTCAACCGGGTCCTGGGCCGCAGGGCGGCCGTAGTGCAGGACGTGCCCGGGGTGACCCGAGACCGCGTCTCCTACCCGGCGGAGTGGGCGGGCAAGCGCTTCACCATCGTTGACACCGGCGGCTGGGAGATCGACGTGGCCGGGCTGGACGCCGCCGTCGCCGCACAGGCCGAGGCGGCCGTGGACCTGGCCGACGCGGTGCTACTGGTGGTGGACGCCCGCGTGGGCGTCACCGAGGCCGACGACCGGATCGTGAAGATGCTGCGCCGCTCCGGCAAGCCGGTGGTGCTGGCGGCCAACAAGGTCGACTCGCCCGTGCAGGAGGGCGATGCCGCCTCCCTGTGGGCCCTGGGACTGGGCGAGCCCTACGCCGTTTCCGCCCTGCACGGGCGCGGCAGCGGCGAGCTGCTGGACGCCGTCGTCGCCGTCCTGCCGGAGGTCTCCGCGGTGGCCGGGCCGGAGCGCAGCGATGACCTGCACCGCATCGCCCTGGTGGGGCGGCCCAACGTCGGCAAGTCCTCCCTGCTGAACCAGCTCGCCGGGAACGAGCGGGTGGTCGTTAACGAGCTGGCCGGCACCACCCGCGACCCGGTGGACGAGGTGGTGGAGTTCGACGGCCGCCAGTGGGTGCTGGTGGACACCGCTGGTATCCGCCGCCGCATCCGGCAGGCGCGCGGCGCCGACTACTACGCGGTGCTGCGTACCCAGGGGGCGGTGGAGAAGGCCGAGGTGGGCGTGGTGCTACTGGATGCGTCCGAGGCCGTCACCGAGCAGGACATCCGCGTGATCCAGCAGGTGGTTGACGCTGGGCGTGCCCTGGTGATCGTCAACAACAAGTGGGACCTGGTGGATGAGGACCGCCGCAAGCAGCTGGAGTGGGAGGCGGAGCACGAGCTCGCGCATGTGGGCTGGGCGCCACGCATCAACCTCTCCGCCCGCACCGGCTGGCACACCAACCGCTTGGCGCGCGCCCTGGACACGGCCCTGGCAGGATGGAGCACGCGCGTGCCCACGGGGCGGCTCAACGCCTTCCTGGGGGAGCTGCAGGCGGCCACGCCGCACCCGGTGCGGGGCGGGAAGCAGCCACGCATCCTGTTCGCCACCCAGGTGCAGACCGCCCCGCCGCGCATCGTCATCTTCACCACCGGCTTCCTGGACGCCGGCTACCGGCGCTTCATCGAGAACCGGCTGCGCGAGGAGTTCGGCTTCGCCGGCACCCCGATCCAGATCGGCGTGCGCGTGCGCGAGCGCCGTCAGCGGCGCTGAGGGCGGCTCGGCATGCCAACGGACCGGCGGTGTCAAAATCGATGACAAACGCCGGGGATGCGCTCTTCTACGCTACTCGGCACCCGCATGGTTCCAACGTTTTTTGAAGCGCCTTGAGCGCCGCGGACTTCGTTTGTCATCGATTTTGACAGCAAGCACGTGACCTCCGCTCGCTAGCCCCACACCCCGGATGAGCCGCGCCGCCAGGAGCCCACCAGGTGGGTGTCCACGATGCCGATGGCCTCCATCAGCGCGAATGCCGTCGTCGGGCCGACGAACCGGAAGCCCAGGTGCTTGAGCCGGCGGGCCAGTGCCTCGGACTCCGGCGAGCGCGTGGGAGCCTCCGCCAGCGTGCGCGGGGCGGGTGTGACCGCCGGCCGGAAGGACCAGACCAGGCCCGCCAGGCCGTCGACGTCGGCACCCCGCAGGGCCACGGTGGCACGGGCGTTATTGATGGTGGCCAGGATCTTGGCCCGGTTGCGCACGATCCGGGCGTCGGCCAGCAGCCGGGCCACATCCTCGTTCCCGAAGCCGGCCACGGCCTCAGGCTGGAAGTCGGCGAAGGCCTCCCGGAAGGCGGGCCGCTTGACCAGGATGGTGCGCCAGGACAGGCCCGACTGGAAGGCCTCCAGGCTGAGCCGCTCGAACACGCCGCGCTCGTCGCGCACGGGCATGCCCCACTCGGTGTCGTAGTAGTCGCGCAGCAGCGGGTCGGCGGCCGCCCACACGGGCCGCGCCAGACCGTCCTCGCCGATCACCAGGTCTCCCATGCGGTAACGGTAGCGGACGGCCTAGACTGGCGACATGTCGACAACACGCACACCGGTTGACCCCACCACCACGTCCGCCTGGAAGCGGCTCACTGAGCTGCACCAGTCCATGGAGCCCGACCTGCGCGCCTGGTTCGCCCAGGACCCGCAGCGCGCCGAGCGCTACTCATACGAGATGGGCGACCTGTTCGTCGACCTGTCCAAGAACTTCCTGACCGACGAGGTGCGCGACGCCCTGGTGGAGCTGGCCGAGGCCGTGGACGTTCCCGGCCGCCGCGACGCCATGTTCGCCGGCGAGCACATCAACGTCACCGAGGACCGCGCCGTCCTGCACACCGCCCTGCGCCGCCCCGCCACCGACTCGCTCACGGTGGACGGCCAGGACGTGGTCGCCGACGTGCACGAGGTCCTGGAGAAGATCTACGCCTTCGCCCGCCGCGTGCGCTCGGGGGAGTGGACCGGCGTGACCGGCAAGCGCATCGAGACGGTCGTCAACATCGGCATCGGCGGCAGCGACCTGGGCCCGGTCATGGTCTACGAGGCCCTGCGCCCCTACGTGCAAAAGGGGCTGGAGGCCCGCTTCATCTCTAACATCGACCCCAACGACTGCGCCGAGAAGGTCTCCGACCTGGACCCGGAGACCACTCTGTTCATCATCGCCTCCAAGACCTTCACCACCCTGGAGACGCTCACCAACGCCCGCATGGCCCGCACCTGGCTGCTGGAGGCGCTGGCCGCGCGCGGCATCAGCACCGACGGCGCCGTCGCCAAGCACTTCGTGGCCGTATCCACCGCCTTGGACAAGGTGGAGGCCTTCGGCATCGACCCGGCCAACGCCTTCGGCTTCTGGAACTGGGTGGGCGGGCGCTACTCGGTGGACTCCGCCGTCGGCACCGTGCTGGCCGTGACCGTCGGTCCGGAGAACTTCGCGGACTTTCTGTCCGGCTTCCACACCGTAGACGAACACTTCGCCACCAAGGCCCCCGCCGAGAACGTGCCCATGCTCATGGGCCTGCTCAACGTCTGGTACGTGAACTTCTTCCAGGCAGCCTCCCACGCCGTGCTGCCCTACGCCCAGTACCTGCACCGCTTTCCGGCGTACCTGCAGCAGCTGACCATGGAGTCCAACGGCAAGTCCGTGCGCTGGGACGGCAGCCCCGTGGTGGCCGACACCGGGGAGATCTTCTGGGGCGAGCCCGGCACCAACGGCCAGCACGCCTTCTTCCAGCTGCTCCACCAGGGCACCCGGCTGATCCCCGCCGACTTCATCACCGTGGCCAACCCGGCCCACCCGGTCAAGGACGGCGACGCGGACGTGCACGAGCTGCTGCTGTCCAACTTCCTGGCCCAGACCGCCGCCCTCGCCTTCGGCAAGACCGCCGAGGAGGTGCGCGCCGAGGGCACCCCGGAGGCCATCGTGCCGGCCCGCGTGTTCACCGGCAACCGGCCGACGACGTCGATCCTCGCCCCGGCACTGACCCCCGCCGTGGTCGGGCAGCTGATCGCCCTGTACGAGCACATCACCTTCACCGAGGGCATTGTGTGGGGCATCGACTCTTTCGACCAGTGGGGCGTGGAGCTCGGCAAGAAGCTCGCCCTGGACATTGCCCCCGCCGTGCGGGGCGACGAGGCCGCCTACGCCTCCCAGGACGCCTCCACCCGGCAGCTCATCGACCGCTACCGCGGCCTGCGCCACTGACCACCGCGCAGCGGTTCTGGTAGAGCCATGACGCCGGGGGCGGGGGACGGGTTCCCCTCGCTGATCGACGACGCCCGCCTGCGTCCACTCACCGCCGCCGAGCGCATGCGCTACTCGCGCAACGCGCTTGTGCCGGAGGTGGGCGGGCGCGGGCAGCAGCGCATCCGCGCCGCCCGCATCCTGGTGCTGGGCGCGGGTGCCCTGGGCTCGCCCGCCGTCCTGTACCTGGCCGCCGCCGGCGTGGGCACGCTCGGCATCATTGACGACGACGTCGTCGCCGTCTCCAACCTGCAGCGCCAGGTGCTGCACACCACCGCCGCCGCGGGCCGCCCCAAGGTCGACTCCGCGCGGGAGGCCGTGGCCGCCCTGAACCCGGACGTGGAGATCGTCACCCGCCGGGAGGCCCTGACCAGCGCCAACGCCATGGAGCTGCTGCGCGGCTGGGACGTGGTGATCGACGGCACCGACAACTTTCCCACCCGCTACCTGCTGGGGGACGCCTGCGTGCTGCTGGGCATCCCCCTCGTGCACGGGGCGGTGCTGCGCTTCGACGGCCAGGTCACCGTCTTCGACGCCGAACGCGGCCCCTGCTACCGCTGCGTGCACCCGACCCCGCCCGACCCGGGCGCGGTACCGTCCTGCGCCGAGGCCGGGGTACTGGGCGTACTACCCGGAATTGTTGGCGCCATGCAGGCTGCCGAGGCGCTCAAACTGGTGGTCGGAGGAGCGCAACCGCTGATCGGCCGCATGCTGCTGGTCAACGCCTGGGAGGGACGCGGGACGGAGCTGCCGATCGGCAAGAACCCCGACTGCCCCGTGTGCGGTTCCCAGCCAACAATCACCCGCCTGGTGGATTATGAGGCCCTGTGCGGCTCCCGGTCGCGGCAGGAGCAGGACACTGAAGTACAGGAGAGCACCATGAACACGATCACCGCCACTGAGCTGCGCGAGCGCATCGCCGCGGGTGAGTTGCCCGGGCAGGAGTACACGCTGCTGGACGTGCGCGAGCCGCACGAGGTTGAGCTTGAGACGATCGACGGGGCGGCGCACATTCCGCTCGCCCAGGTGGTCGAGCGCCGCGGGGAGTTGGATCCGAGCCGGGAGCTGATCGTCTACTGCGCCGGGGGCGTGCGCTCCGCCCGCGCCATTGCGGCTCTGGAGGACGCCGGATACGACGGCCCCATGACCAACCTTGAGGGCGGCATCAAGGCCTGGAACGCCTCCGCCTGACCCGCCAACCCGCCGAGATCGGTAGATATAACCGCCGAGGCCGGTCAGTGCTGCCAAGGCCATCCGGGAACGGTGAGCGGTGTCACCGCCCGCGGATTTCGACGTCGGGACACAGATGGGCTATCGTCTTCCTTGTTCCGAGCGGCGTGAGCCGCGCGGGCACGGGCTGTGGCGCAGCTTGGTAGCGCACTTGACTGGGGGTCAAGGGGTCGTGGGTTCAAATCCCGCCAGCCCGACCAGAGCTATTAGGGGTGGCAGGCCCCTCGGTCGGGCACGGCTCCAGAATGGGTAGAAATTGCGATCACTGCGGCCCCTCGTCGGGCGAGACTGCGCGATAATAGCCGTCGATCACATCGGCTAGCGCCAGGCAAGCATGCTCATCACTGCCTTATGGATCATCAGGCCGGCAATGGCTGATCAGGAGGTTCGATCTTGACCGCAGACTGCACCGGGGCGTCAGGCCCCGAGTCCGAGCAGGCGCATACGCCGGCCGAGCCCGATGATGCCGAGCTGGCACGGATGCTGGTCACTGCCACCGGAATGGGGCGGGCACAACTGCGTGACCTGATCGAGCGTAGGGCACGCGAGCGGCAGTCGAACAGCTGACCATCTGCGGTACCTCGGTTTCGGCCGCGCAGGCGCGGCCTGAGGATAGGAGGTACATCGTCTTCCAGGGTGAGTGCTTACGGAGCCGTATCATGCCTCCGCATGATTCAGGTCCCGCGAGCGGTACTGACAATCTTTCCTCGTGTCGTGGAGCACCGACACGGACAGGAAGGAGCGCGCACCGACGATGCAGGCACACAAACCCCTTTTCCCTCACATTCTGCCTAGGGTCCTGTACCTAATCGCGGTACTCGCGCTGACTGACACCGTACTGAATTCCACGCCCGGTATCGGTCAGGTCCTGGAGTTCATCTTCTTGTGGATCGTGCCGCTGCCGTCAATCGACTGGCTAAGCGGAATCGTCCTCCTCCTGCTCGCAGCAGGCATGACTAAGCGCAAGCGAGCGGCGTGGACCGCGCTTACCCTGGTAACGGCACTGGTGACCCTGCTGTACGTACTCATTCTGGCGGTGGCGTTCCAAGACGAAGAGCTGGCGGACGTGCGCCCCTACCTGACGGTGAACACCGCCACGCTGCTGGTCTTCCTGGGGCTATTAACCGCATACCGCAGGCATTACACGGTGCGGTCGCAGCCGGGTAACAGCCGCCGCGCTCTGACGGTCTTTGTGGCCTCTGCCGGTTCTGTCACGCTTGCCGCGGCCCTCGTGAAATTCGCAGTCTCCGGCGTGGGCGCACGGCAGTTCGGAGAGCTGCTTGTAGGGGGCAGTCCCCAGTGGCTGGCCAGTCTGCTCGGCTTCGGCTGGGCGATCACCTTCCTCGTTGCCTTCGGGATGCTGCTGCGCTCCCAGCAGGAGATCGCGCAGATGTCCGTGAAGGAGGAGAGCCGTGTACGTACCCTGCTGGCTGAGCATCCCGCGGACTCTCTAGGATACTTCGCCACCCGCCGGGACAAGTCCGCGCTGCTGACTGATGACGCCGCCGTCGTGTACCGAGTCGCCAATGGTGTAGCGCTGGCCTCAGGTGACCCCTTGGGAGAACCGTCCACCTGGTCGGCTGCGGCGCGGGCATTCGTCCGCCGCGCCGCGGAATTCGGCTGGACCCCCGCCGTCATCGGGGTTTCCGAGGCGGGCGCCCGGGCCTACGCCGATGCCGGGCTGCGGGCGCTGCACATTGGTGACGAGGCTGTACTGGACTTCTCACGCACGCGGATCGACGACATGCCCGAGGTGCGTCGGCCGGTTCGCCGACTCAAGGAGCGGGGGTACACGGTGCGGATCCGCCGACACCGCGAGATCCCGACCGATGAACTCAGCGCCCTGACGGGTCTTGCCCATGAATGGCTAGGCGGAGAGGCGGAACGGGGATTCTCGATGGCACTGGGCCGCCTGGGCGACCCCTCCGACGGCGAGTGCGTGATGGTGGAGGCGCTCTACCCACCCGGTGACGAGCGCGGGGAGATCGCCGCCCTGCTGTCCTTCGCCCCCTGGGGGGCGGACGGCTTGAGCCTCGACGTGATGAGACGACACCCGGGCGCCGATAACGGCGTGACCGAGCTGATGGTGTCCGCCCTGATGTCCGACGGCGTAGAACTCGGCCTCACCCGGGCATCGCTCAACTTCGCAGTCTTCCGCTCGGCGTTCGTTGAGGGGGAGAGGATCGGCGCCGGACCCGTGCGTCGCCTGTGGAGACGCCTGATGCTGTTGGCCTCCCGCTGGTGGCAGCTGGAGTCCCTCTACCGCTCCAATGCGAAGTACAACCCCGTCTGGTCTCCACGGATGATCTGTTACCCCGACGGCGGGGACCTGGCTCGTGTGGCCTTTGCCATGGGAGTCGCGGAGGGGTTCGTGTCACCGCCCGGATGGCTGTCACCCACGACCGACATAAACCAGCCCCGCCGCGACGACGAGGACTCGGCGCGTCTGAGCGCCATCAGCATGGGAGCATCCAGGACGGCGCCCTCCAGGCGGCCAGCCAAGCAGTTCGCCTCTCGCCTGGCCTCACGGGAGGCCATGGTCGCCGCCGGCATGGAGCCCTACCCGCCGTCGGTCAACGTCACGGCGTCATGCGCCGATGCCTCGGGGGCGTGCTCCGTGGCCGGCAGAGTCATGTCGGTACGCGACCACGGCGGGGTGCTCTTCGCGGATCTGCGTGACCGCAGCGGCGACCTGCAGATTCTTCTGGAACGCTCCACAACCGGCGTCGACGATATGACACGCTTCCGACGGCTGGTGCGAGCGGGCGACCAGGTGGTCGCCTCCGGCACGGTGGGCACTTCGCGCACCGGTACGCGCAGCCTGCTGGTGTCCACCTGGAGCATGACCTCCAAGGCGTTGCGGCCCCTGCCGGACAAGCGGCGGGGCATCCGCGACCCCGAGACCCGCGTGCGTCAGCGTCACCTGGCGCTGATCGTCGACCCCGGGGAGCGCAGGATGGTCGCGGCCCGCTCCCACGCCATCCAGGCGGTCCGCCGGGAACTGCTGGGACGTGACTACCTGGAGGTGGAGACGCCCATACTCCAGCCCGTGCACGGCGGCGCGAACGCGCGCCCGTTCAAGACGCACATCAACGCCTACGACCTGGACCTGTACCTGCGCATCGCCCCGGAGCTGTACCTCAAGCGCCTCCTGGTCGGCGGCATGGAGCGAGTCTTCGAGATCGGCCGCAACTTCCGCAACGAGGGCGCCGATGCCACGCACAACCCCGAGTTCACCATGCTGGAGGCCTACCAGGCCCACGCCGACTACGAGGTCATGAAGGACGTGGCACGCGATCTGATCGTCTCGGCGGCCCGGGCGGCTCTCGGGACCACCGTGATTCGCGGCCGGGTGGGCGGCGCCGAGCACGAGATCGACCTGGCGGCCCCGTGGCGGACGGTCAGCGTGTGCGAAGCCGTCAGCGAGGGGCTGGGGGAGGAGGTGGGGCCGGAGACGCCCATGGAGGTGCTGCGCGCCCAGGCCGACGGGATCGCCATGCCCTACGACCCGCGTTGGGGGTGGGGAACCTTGATGCAGGAGCTGTACGAGCACCTGGTGGAGTCCACCACCGTCGCCCCGACCTTCTTCACCGACTTCCCGGCGGAGACCTCGCCATTGACCCGGCCCCACCGCCAGGATGCCCGGCTGGCTGAGCGCTGGGACCTGATTGTGTTCGGCGCCGAGGTGGGTACCGCCTACTCGGAGCTGGTGGATCCGGTGATTCAGCGTCAACGCCTGACCGACCAGTCCCTGGCGGCGGCCGGAGGCGACCCCGAGGCCATGGAGCTGGACGAGGCGTTCTTGGCGGCGCTGGAGCAGGGCATGCCGCCTTCGGGTGGGTTGGGCGTGGGCCTGGACCGGCTGGTCATGATGCTCACCGGCGCGTCCATCCGCGAGACGATCGCCTTCCCGCTGGTGAGGCCGGAGCAATGACCGCCCGCCGGGCACGGGTCGTACTCGCGCTGCTCGCCGTCGTCACTTACAACAGCTGGCTGGCGTGGTGGCTGAACGGCGACCCGCGCGCACTGTTCGGTTATCTGTCCGAGCTGGCCGCGCAGGACCAGCCCTACCAGTGGTTCTTCCGCCTGGGGGACCTGACGGCCGCAACCGTGTTCGCCGTCATCGCCGTGCTCGGACGGCGCGGCTGGCGCCGATGGCTCGGCGTTCGCGCCCCGCACGCGTCGGTGGCCCTGGGGCTGGTTGCGGCCGGCACGGCGCTGGACAGCCTGTTCAACCTGCCGTGCGCGGAGAGCCGGGACGCGGTGTGCGCAGCCACACCCAGCCTGGCCAGGCACCTGCACGAGGCCGCATCCGTACTCGTATCGGTCACGCTGGTCACCCTGATCGCCCTGGTGGCGCTGGGCATGGCCGAGCGCAACGGCCGCACGGCGCGGTTCTGGGCGGTGGTGGCCTTCGGCGTCGTGATCGCCGCGCTGCTGCTGTTCACCGCGGTGGCGCCCAGGCTCGCCCCCGGAACTCAGGGACCGGTGCAGGCCGTCCAGGTGCTGGCGTGCTCGGCTTGGATGGCGCTGCTGGCGTGGCGGCTCGAGGATGAACGGGACGAACAATCGGCAAGGTGAGTAATGACTGATCCGGGGCGGATCACCGCGGGGCGCTTTCCGAGCGGTCATACGGTCCGGCTGCGGGACGGACGCGGACCGGGGGTGATGCTCCTGAACGGTTGTGGGCTGTCCGCCGCCGGGTGGGACGAGGTGGTCGCCGGTCTGCCCGGTCGTCGGGTGATCACCGTGGACCGTCCCGGACACCACGGCACCCGGCACGCGGGGCCGCCGTCACTGGCCGGGGAGGCCAGGTTCTTGGTGGAGCTGCTGGACGCGGAGCCGGGGCAGGTGGTGGTAGTGGCGCACTCCATGGCTGCCTTCCAGGCGGAGGCGATCGCCCGGCTACGACCCGGGCGGGTGGCCGGGGTAATGCTGGTGGACCCGTCGGCGACGCCGCCGCATGCCCGCGCTTCGGCCGCGGCCGACGCGCTGGACCGGATTGCGACACGCTGCCTGCGTCTGGCGGCGGTGCGCGTGGCCGCCGGACGGATGCTGCGGGCGGGCATGAGGTCGCAGACGACCAGGCCGGAGGCGATTGACTCGGCCGGATGGCGACCCCTGTGGGGCAGTGAACGGGCACTGGGGGCCGCGGCGGCGGAATGGCTGGCGTTCCGTGAGCAGGCGGCGCAACT
The DNA here is from genome assembly GCF_019325145.1 of Actinomyces sp. 594. Taxonomy (NCBI): domain Bacteria; kingdom Bacillati; phylum Actinomycetota; class Actinomycetes; order Actinomycetales; family Actinomycetaceae; genus Actinomyces; species Actinomyces sp. 594. The sequence continues at coordinate 143,614 of NZ_PIZC01000067.1, read as the reverse complement.
GCTGGCGCTGCGCAGACGGCAGGCGATACCCGCGCCGGTGCCGGCAGTCGTCCTGGAGGCGCCGCCATTCAGCGGCGCGGCGGCGGTGACGAGCCTGCTCACGGCATTCCGCGCTTCGCGCATACGACGCGTGCCCGGCTCCCGACACCTGATGATGCTGGATGAGCCGCGTGTAATCGTGGAGGAGATCGAGCGCCTGTCCTAGTCCAGGCGCGTGCCGGTGGCCTGGTTTAGTGCGGCCAGCAGCCGGTCCTGGAACTCGATGTCATTCACGCGCCGGTCGGGCTGCTGGGTGCGCAGGTGGTGCCAGTAGGCGCTGGTGTGGGTGCGTGGGTCCTCGCCCAGCGCGAGCCAGGCCTGGGTGTGGTGCCCGGCGTCCAGGTCGTCCGGGGCGCCAGCGCCACCCATGCGGGTGGGCACCCAGCCCGGGTCGACGGCGTTCGCCCACGTGCCCGGGTGGAGGCGGCCCACTGCGGCCGCCAGCGCCGTCACCAGCAGCTTGGAGTCCGAGTACGACGCCGTCGGCCGCGTACCCGTCCAGTCCATGCCCGCAAGTCGTGTGGTATTGAGCCGCGCTCCGCGGTGCATGCTGGAGGAGAGGTACACGTGCCGCCGCGCGGGCACAAGCGCCGTCATCAGATACGGGGCCACCACATTTACGGATAGCACCAGGCGCTCGTCCATGGTGCCGGCATTGTGGATGACGGCGTCCACACCACCCAGGGCGGCCACCTGCTCGGCCACCTCCCGCACCTGCGCCCGGTCAGCCAGGTCCCCGACGACGCCGGGAACCTGTTCTCCCAGGGCGCGGCCGACGGCGTCGAGCTGCTCGGAACGGCGTACATGCGCCACCACCTGCGCCCCGTGCTTGCGCAGGTCGCTCAGGGCTCCCAGCCCCAGTCCGGTGCTCGTTCCGGTAACCAGTACACGTGTCACTGTGATTGTCTCCGTTCTCCTCGGTCGACTCGGGGCTTCACGGTAACGTTACCGTCGCGCCGCACCTGCTCCGCAAGCGGGACCCAGCGCGGTGCCCGTCGCAGCAGCCAGGCGGAGGAGGCGCGGTAGGTTGCCAGTTCCTCGCCGTCGTTAAGCAGATAGCAGACGGCCAGTCCCAACGTGGCCGTGTCCACCGCGCTCGGCCGCCTCATGCCGCCAGCCTCCGCCAGCGCCGGGCGGCCAGATAGCCCGCGCCGTGCAGCACCACGCCCACGACGGGGAACGCGGGGAGCGTCCACCGGGCGGCCTTCGGCTCCACGCCGTCGGCCCGCAGCGCGGCCTTGGCGAAGCGCCAGAACGGCAGCACCACGGGCAGCGCCGTTGCGCACCCCGGTGTGTAACCGCGTGCGAGCGCCGCCGAGCCCAGGTGCATGAAGGCGTGCATGCCGTAGCCGTAGAGCATTGCCTGATAGAAGGCCGAACGTCCCCGGGTGCGGAAGCCGTCCACGGAGGCGGCCGCCATCAGTGCCCCCATCAGGCTCAGTGCCACCTGCACCTGGTCGCGGGAGAGTCCGCGCAGGCGCACCTCCTCGGGCAGGAACGGCAGCGAGCGCATGAAGGGATGGGCGCGGCCGGGCATGGTCGCGTACTCCTCCAGGTCATGGGCGAGCCAGGAGAAGAACAGTGCTGAGGTCGCCAGGTTCACCTTGTCCATGAGTCCTTCCAACATTGCGCAACTGACAGTTGCGCAACCTACGGTAGCGGAATTGGATGCCCGATGGAAGAATCACGTGTGATCCGGCGACAGGATGAGGAGGAGGCCGTGGCGGACAGACCAGACGGCACGGATGAGACGGGCCTGCGGGCCGGCACCGCCCGGCGTACAGACGCGGGCCGCGGCGGACGGCCACGTGACACCGCGCTGGACGAACGCATCCTGCAAGAGACCTTCACCCTGTTGGCCGAGGTGGGCCTGCACGGCCTGCGCATCGACCAGGTGGCCACACGCGCCGGTGTCCCCAAATCCACGATCTACCGGCGCTGGCGATCCCTGCCCGAGTTGGCCGTCGACGCCGTCGATGCCGCCCTGGGACCCCGCGACTTCCCGGCGGGGGACGACCCGCTGGAGGACTTCTCTCGCCTCATCGTCCACACCTGGCGACTACTCATGCGCCCGCCCCTGACGACGGCGCTGCCCGGCCTGGGTGTGGAACTCGCCGGGCATCCCCGGGCAGCGGCCGCCTACCGGGAGCGCGTGATCGCACCCCTGCGAGACGGGGCGATCGACGCCGTCGCCCGCGCCGCGGAGGCCGGGCTGTGGAACGGTCCGGACCCGGTTACCAGCGTGGACATGCTGGTCGGCACCTTCCTCTACCGGCTGACCTACCTCGGCGAAGTCCCGGACCTGGACGAGGTTTTCCGCGTGGCGGAGCTGGTGGCCGGGCGTGAGCTGCCCAGGTCCGATGCGGCTTGAGCCTACGTGTCGGGGGCGGGACGTATGCTGGCCCGTTGCGTTGAACACGAAAGGACGTGTCGTGGACGAGACAGCCAAGGCTACGGCCGGGGAATCGACCCGGGCCGCGGTAACCCTCGCAGGGCTGCGGCCGGGTCAGCGGCTGCGCGGGCTGTTGCCCGGCCGTACGGTGAGGCTGGTGGGCGTGGACCCGATCGACACCGGGATGTCCGAGCTGTTCTACCATGACGACGCCGGTAGTAGCGGTGCCCGCATGGTCACCGAGGCCGACGTGGCCGTATTCGAGCTAGTTGGTGATGCGGATACCACCCCGCCCTTCGATGCCGATCCGGATGAGTTCCGCCTGGCCGCGGAGGCGCAGCGCATTAAGTACGCCGCCCTGTATGACCCGATGGCGGCCGTCAACGGTTCCGACGTGGACCCGCTGCCCCACCAGATTCGGGCCGTGTACGAGGAGATGCTGCCGCGTGTGCCCCTGCGCTTCCTGCTCGCCGATGATCCCGGAGCGGGCAAGACCATCATGGCGGGCCTGTACCTGAAGGAACTTATCCTGCGTTCCGACTGCGAGAGGGCGATCGTCGTCGCACCCGGGGGACTGGTGGAGCAGTGGCACGACGAACTCTCCAGCAAATTCGATCTTCAATTCAAGGTCTTCACTCGCCAGATGTGCGATGACGCCCAGGGGCGCAACGTCTTCGCCGAGCACCCCTACCTGATCGTGCGCATGGACCAGATCTCCCGTGACGACGACCTCATGGAGCAGATCGGCGAGGTGGGCTGGGACGTTGCGGTGGTAGACGAGGCCCACCGCATGAGCGCCCACTACTCCAACTGGTCGGGCGACGTGACCGAGACCCGTCGCTTTCGCCTGGGACGGGTGCTCTCGGAAAGGGCGCACAACCTGCTGCTGATGACGGCCACCCCGCACGCCGGCAAGGAGGAGGACTTCCAGCTGTTCATGTCGCTGCTGGACCGCGACCGCTTCGAGGGGCAGTTCCGCAGCGGCGTGCACCGCACCGACACCCACGGACTCATGCGCCGCATGGTCAAGGAGGACCTACTCACCTTCGACGGCAAGCCACTGTTCCCGGAGCGGCACGCCTACACCGTCACCTACCGGCTCAGCCCCGCCGAGCAGGACCTGTACGAGCAGGTGACCGAATACGTACGCACCGAGATGGGACGGGCCGAGCGGCTGATACAGGCCGGCCAGGGGCGGCGAGGAAACAACGTCGGCTTCGCGCTCACGGTACTGCAGCGGCGCCTGGCCTCCAGCCCCGAGGCGATTGCGCGTTCCCTTGAGCGGCGCCGCGACCGCCTGGAGCGCCGCCTGTTGGAGGTGCAGCGCGGGCGGTACTCCGCTGCTACTGGCGACGGCGCGCCGCCCGCCTGGGAGGCCGCTGACCGGGAACTACCGTTCGACCTCGATTTGCCGGTCGGTTTCGATCTGGAGTCCTTCGATGAACTCGACGAGGAGGTTCCCTGGCTTGAGCGCGCCCGCTTCGAGGCGCAGGTGGACGAGGTCGCAGACCTGGCGACGGCAGCCCAAACGGTCAGCGAGCTGCGCGCCGAGATCACCATCCTGGACGACCTCATCGCGGTGGCCAGGCGAGTGCGCGAGTCCGACGAGGATCGCAAGTGGGCGCAGCTGCGCACCATTCTCGACGAGCAGCTGCTCGCCAACCGCGCTGGACCGCCACGCAAGCTGATCATCTTCACCGAGCACCGGGACACCCTCAGCTACCTTGAGCGCCGGATCGCCGCTCAACTCGGACGGGCCGACGCCGTCGTCACCATCCACGGCGGCACCAGCCGGGAGGACCGCAAGGCCGCCCGCGAGGAGTTCACGCACAATCCTGACGCCGTGGTGCTGCTGGCCACCGATGCGGCGGGGGAGGGCCTCAACCTGCAGCGCGCGCATCTCATGGTCAACTATGACCTGCCATGGAACCCGAACCGGATCGAGCAGCGCTTCGGTCGGATCCACCGCATCGGTCAGCGGGAGGTCTGCCACCTGTGGAACATGGTGGCCTCCGGCACCCGCGAGGGCGAGGTGTTCACCCGGCTGCTGGAGAAGATCGGCCAGATGTCGCGTGCCTACAACGGCAACCTGTTCAATGTGCTCGGCGACTCCGGCGCCTTCGAGGAGCGGTCCCTGCGCGAGCTGCTCATCGAGGCCATCCGCTACGGGGACCGGCCGGAGGTCAAGGCGGAACTGGACCGGGTGATCGACACCGGTGTATCCGCCGGGCTCGGTGAGGTACTGCAGGAGCGTGCCCTGCACCCGGATATGTTCTCCGCCCTAGACCTGGAGGGGGTGCGCCGCCGTATGGAGCGGGCGCGTGAGCGCCGCCTCCAGCCCGGCTACATCGCCGCGTTCTTCATTCCCGCCTTCCGACGCCTGGGAGGGCGCATGAGCCGCCGGGAGTCCGGCCGGTACAAGATCGGCCGCGTACCCCCGCGCCTGCTGGATCTTGCCCGCCGCGCCAACCGGCTGGAGCCGCTACCGGGCGCCTACGAGCGTGTCACCTTCGAGCTGGAACGCCTGCACCCCGAGGGCCTGCCTCCGGCTGCCCTGCTCGCTCCCGGGCATCCACTGCTCAGCGCCGTGATCGAGGCGACCATCGCCGACCTGGAGCCGTCCCTGCGACGCGGTGCGGTCTTCATCGACCGGCGCGATAAGCAGGCAGACGCCGCGGCGCTGCTGCACACGGTGGAGCAGCGCATTACCGGTGCAGACGGACGTACCGTCTCGCACCACTTCGACTACCCCGCACTCGGGGAGGACGGCACCTTCACGGTCACACCAACCCCCGCCTACCTCGATTACGACCGGCCCCGCCCCGAGGAGCATGAGGCTATTGCCCACCTGCTTGACGCCGACTGGCTGCGCCACTCGCATGAGCGGGATGTGCGCGCCTGGGCGTACCGGGAGGGCCTCGTGCCACGCCTGGAGGAGATCAAGGCCCGGATAGGCGCGGAGACCGACCGTACCCGCGCCCAGGTGCGCCAGCGCCTCCTGGTGGAGATCAACTACTGGGACAACCAGTACAACCAGTTGGAGGCCCAGGAACGGCAGGGCAATATTGGGCGGTTGCGGGCGCAGACCGCCCTGGAGCGTGTCGAGAGCCTGGAGGCGCGCCTGGAGCGCCGCATGCGCGAGCTCGACGACGCCACTGAGTTGGTGCCCGCCCCGGCGGTTATACGAGGTATGGCGCTGGTGGTTCCGAGCCGGGTGCTGACCGGCCTGCTGGCTCATGCGGAAGCGGTTGCGGAGGCGCAGGCCCGCTTCGCGCGCCACACCCAGGAGGTTGAGCGTCGGGCCGTGGACGCCGTGCTGGCCGCCGAGCGGGCTCTGGGACGCACACCGGAGGAGATGCCGCACAACAACCCCGGCTATGACATCCGCACCACCGATCCCACCGGCGCCGTGTACTACCTGGAGGTCAAGGGACGCATAGCGGGGGCCGATACCTTCACCATCACCGCGAACGAGGTCGCCTTCGCCCGCACGCAGGCAGATCGTCACCGCCTGGCTTTGGTGGCGGTAGATCCGCGGGGGCCGGCATACGATCGGGTACGTTACGTCTTGGGCGCCTTCTCCCACCTGGAGCCCTCGGCCACCACCCATTCCTATAATGAGGGCTGGAACGATCACTGGAGCCGGGGAGGTCCGCCCCGCTGAAGCGCGTGCACCTCGTTCCCGCTATTCCACGATAACTAGCAAGAAAGCCATGAAGTGACCGTTCCTCAGCCCGCCAAGAAGCTCATCGAGACCTCCCTGCCCCTGGAGGCCATTAACGAGGCCTCGGTGCGTGAGAAGTCGATCCGCCACGGGCATCCCTCCACCCTGCACCTGTACTGGTCACGCAAGCCGCTGGCCACGGCGCGGGCAGTACTCTTCGCCCAGCTGGTGGACGATCCCGCCTCCCACCCGGAGCAGTTCCCCACCCTAGCCGAGCAGGACGCCGAGCGCACCCGCCTGCACGAGCTTATGCGCCGACTGGTGGTGTGGGAGAACAGCAACGATGAGACGCTGCTGCGCCAGGCCCGGGCCGAGATTCGCAAGAGCAACAATGGTGAGCTTCCCGCTGTGGTCGACCCATTCGCGGGGGGGGTCTATTCCTTTAGAGGCTCAGCGTCTCGGCCTTGAAGCGCATGCGAGCGATCTTAATCCGCTCTCCGTAGTCATAAACAAGGCGCTGGTGGAGATCCCGCCGCGCTTTTCCGGCCGGGAGCCGGCACACCCGGGCGGGGCCGAGCAGAACTTCTACCAGCGGGCCGAGGGCCTGGCCGAGGACGTCCGCCACTACGGGCAGTGGCTGCGCGACGAGGCACAAAGCCGCATAGGCCATCTCTACCCCAAGGCGACCGGACCCGACGGCAACGAATACACCGTGATCGCCTGGAAGTGGGCGCGCACGGTACGCAGCCCCAACCCCGCCAACCCCATCGAAACGCCACTGGTCAACTCCTGGTGGCTGAGCAAGAAGAAGGGCCACGAGGCCTGGGTCAAGGCCACCGTCCGCGACGGGCAAGTCCACTACGAGGTCATACATAACGCCAATGGGCCGCGGGGGGATCAGGCGTGGACCATCAAGCACGGCAAGGGTGCGAAGGCTGTCGGTGACGGAACACCCTTCAACTACGACTACATTCGCCAAGAGGGCCGCGAGGGCAGAATCGGTTCACACCTGATCGCGGTGGTAGCAGCAGGGGAACGCGGGAGACTGTACCTGTCCCCGTCCGATGAGCAGATAGCCGCATCTGATGTGACCAGGCCAGTCCTTGATGCTGATGGCGATATTGCGACGAACCCAAGATGGTTCTCACCGCCGGCATACGGACTGACCAAGTTCTCTAACCTGTTCACGAACCGGCAGTTGGTGGCACTGACCACACTGAGTGACCTGGTGGGGGAGGCGCGCGAGCGCGTGCTCGCCGACGCCCTTTCGGCAGGAATGCCTCCGGGGGAGCGACTCAGGGACGGCGGCACCGGCGCGCAGGCCTACGCCGATGCGGTGGCCACCTACCTGGCACTTGCAGTGAGTCGGCAGACCGATCGCTTATCATCGTTGTCGAGTTGGCAATCAATTGGGGAAAAGGTCAGAAATGTGTTTGCCCGGCAGGCGATCCCAATGGTTTGGGACTATGCTGAGGTTAATCCGTTCTCCTCGTCATCCGGTAATTTTCTAGGGCAAGTTGAGTGGGTGTCTGAAGCTCTATCTCGTGCACCAGCATGCGATCACGGATACGTGCGGCAGATTAGCGCCACGGAACGGGCCTACAACGGCTTGGTCGTCTCCACCGATCCGCCCTACTACGACAATATCGGCTACTCCGACCTGTCCGACTTCTTCTACGTCTGGCTGCGCCGCTGTCTGCACGATATCCACCCCGAGGTGGTCGGTACCATGCTCACCCCCAAGGCCGAGGAGCTAGTGGCCAACCCCTACCGGCACGACGGCAAGGAGGGCGCCGCCAAGTTCTTCGTCGAGGGCTTCAACGCGGTCTTCGCCCGCATCCGCCAGGGCGCCAACCCGGCCGTACCCATGACCGTCTACTACGCCTACAAGCAGCAGGACGTCGCCGCGGGTGGCAACACCTCCACCGGCTGGCACACGCTGTTGGCGGGCCTCATCGATGCGGGCTGGGAGATCACCGCCACCTGGCCCATGCGCAGCGAACGTGGTGGGCGAATGCTGAGTATTGGCACCAATGCCCTGGCCTCCTCCATTGTGCTGGCCTGCCGACCCCGCCCCGCGGACGCCCCAGCCACCACCCGCCGCGCCCTGACGGCCCAGCTCAAGACGGAGCTGCCGGGCGCCCTGCGCACCCTCATGCAGGGCGCCGTCGCCCCGGTGGACCTGGCCCAGGCCACCATCGGCCCCGGCATCTCCGTGTTCTCCCGCTACACCCGCGTGCGCGAGGCCGACGGCACGAATATGACCGTCGGCGACGCCCTCACCCTCATCAACGCCACCCTCGACGAGGTACTCGGCGAGCAGGAGGCGGATACCGACCCGGACACGCGCTTCGCCACCCGCTGGTACCGCCAGTACGGGTGGGAGCAGGGCAGCGCCGGCCTGGCCGACCAGCTGGCCCGCAGCTGCGACACCTCCCTGGGCGCCCTCGAACGCGGCGGCATCTTCCAGGCGCGCGGAGGCAAGGCCCGCCTGCTGACGCCCTCAGAGCTGGACGGGCAGTGGAACCCCGAGGCCGACGACCGCATCAGCATCTGGGAGGCCACCGTGCGCCTGGCCGCAGTCATGGGCAAGGAAGGCGTGGAACGGACCGCCCAGCTGCTCGCGCAGGCGCAGCGGCGCATCAGCCCGGACTCCATCAGGGAACTCGGCTTCCTCCTCTTCCACGAGGCCGAGAAACAGCATCACACCGAGGGCGCCCTCCTGTTCAACGGCCTGGTAACCGCCTGGGCCGACATCACAGGCAAGGCCCGCCGCTTCGCCAGCGCCCCCGCCGCCATACAGGACGGCTTCAACATGAACGGAGAGGACTGACATGGCACTCAGCAACCGGGAATACGTCGGCCGTGCCTTCGAACTGCTCGCCGAGGGACTCATCGACACCGTCGATCCGGTCATGGCCCAGGTCTTCGGCACCGCCGACTGGCCCACCGCCTGGGCGGCCCGCGACGCAGCCAAACACGGGCGGCCCGCCCGCACCATCTCCAAGGACGACCCGATGGTGCTGCTGCGCGCCATCAACGAGCACGGCTACGAGTTCAGGAATGCGCTCTCCCGCGCCCAGCAGAGCTTCGCCTCCGAACTGCGCGAGACCCGCAACCAGTGGGCGCACGGCGAGAAGTTCAGCTCCGAGGACGCCCTGCGAGCACTGGACACCACCGAGCGGCTGCTGCGGGCCGTGGACGCCGTCGACTCCGCCGCCGACGTCCACAAGATGCACGCCACCCTGCAGCGCACCGTGTACGAGGCTCAGACCCGCCAGCAGGTCAAGCGCGTCACCAAGACCACGGTGAGCGGCAACGGCCTGCGGCCCTGGCGCGAGGTCATCCGCCCCCACCCGGACGTAGCCAGCGGCAAGTTCACCGCCTCCGAGTTCGCCGCCGACCTGCACCAGGTGGCCACCGGGCAGGCCGTCGGCAGCGAGTACGCGGACCCGGTGGAGTTCTTCTCCCGCACCTACCTCACCGAGGGTCTGCGCGACCTGCTGACCCGGGCGGTGCGCCGGCTCGGCGGCGACGCCGGCGCCAGCCCCGTCATCAACCTGCAGACGAACTTCGGCGGCGGCAAGACCCACTCCATGCTCGCCCTCTACCACCTGTTCGGCGATACCAGCGCCCAGAAGCTCCCACAGGACCTGCAGGACCTGCTGGCGGACGCGGGCAACCCCGATCCGGCTGGGCTCAAGGTTCACCGCGTCGCCCTGGTGGGCACCTACCTGCAGGCGGGCTCCCCGCAGGTAAAGGACGACGGCACGCAGGTGCGCACCCTGTGGGGCGAGCTCGCCTGGCAGCTCGGTGGCCGCGAGGCCTACGACATCATCGCCGACGCCGACCGCACCGGCACCAACCCCGGCGACTCCCTGGCGACACTCCTGCGCCGCTACACGCCCGCGCTGATACTCATCGACGAGTGGGTGGCCTACGCCCGCCAGTTGCTCACCGACAAAGAGCTCCCGGCGGGCGCCTTCGACACCCAGTTCACCTTCGCCCAGTCACTGACCGAGGTGGTGCGCTCCATACCGGGCACCATGCTGGTGGTCTCCATCCCGGCGTCGGACTCCGGCCCGGACGGGCGCGGCAGCGACATTGAGATCGGTGGCGAGAACGGGCACCTCGCCCTGCAACGGCTGCAGAACGTGATCCGTCGGGTGGCCGACCAGTGGCGCCCCTCCAGCCGGGACGAGTCCTTCGAGATCGTGCGGCGCCGCCTGTTCCAGGAGCCCGACGCCGAGGGCCACCAGGCCATCCGGACCACGGCCCGTGCGTTCGTGAACGTCTACCGCAGTGCGCCCGCCCTGTTTCCTCGGGAGGCGTCCGGACCAGACGACGACTACGACAAGCGCATCCGCGCCTCTTACCCGCTGCACCCCGAGCTACTGGACCGGCTGTACGAGGACTGGTCCACCCTGGAGCGCTTCCAGCGCACCCGCGGCGTGCTCAAACTCGTCTCCTCCGTGGTTCATGAACTGTGGGCCTCGCAGGACGCCTCGTCACTGATCCTGCCCGGCAACGTGCCCCTGAGTGCGACCACCGTCAACACCGACCTCACCCGGTACCTGGAGGATCGTTGGAAGCCGGTGATCGACTCGGACATTGACGGCCCGGCCTCCACCGCCCAGGCGATCGACAATGAGCGCACGAGCCTGGGCTCGCGCTTCATCACTCGGCGCGTCGCCCGCACCGTGTTCCTCGGGGCGGCACCGCGGACCGGCTCGGCCCACAAGGGGATCGACAAGCCGTACGTATGGCTAGGCACAGCCGTGCCCGGAGACGTGCTGGGCAATTTCGGCAGCGCCGTGGAGGCGCTGGCCCAGCGCTCCACCTACTTCTACCAGGATCAGGGGCACTACTGGTTCGACACCAGCCCGTCCTTGACCAAGACCGCCAACGACTACGCCGAGCGGCTGCGCGAGGACGAGGAACTAGTGTGGAACGAGATCGTCCGGCGCCTGGCCGGCCAGGACCGTGCCCGCGGCGTCTTCGACCGGGTGCACCTGGCACCCGCCTCCAGCGCGGAGATCCCCGACTTGGAGGAGACCCGGCTCGTCGTCGTTCACCCACGCCACGCCCGCAGCAAGCAGGACGGCCCCGACTCGCCGTCGCACCGCTGGGTGCATGAGGCCATCGAGGCCAGGGGCGCTGCCCAGCGCACGCACCGAAACGCCCTGGTGTTCCTGCTGGCCGACGCCGCTGAGCTCGCCTCCCTGGAGGCCGCCACCCGTAGCTACCTGGGCTGGAGGCAGGTGCAGGCGAACACTGAGTCGCTGAACCTTTCGGCCCAGCAGAACCAGCAGGTCAGCGAGGAGCTGACGCGGCTGAATCAGACCGTTGAGGACCGTCTGCGCGGAACCTACCAGTGGGCGCTCTATCCCTACCAGCCCGTCGCCACCGCCCCCTTCGAAGTCGAGGTCACCAGGATTCCCGATTCCGGCAGTGGCTCGCTGGCCGAGCGCGTCGGCGTGAAGCTCCGCCGGGAGGAGCAGCTCGTCACCGAACTCGGTGCGTCCTTCCTCGGTGTCATGCTCCACAGCGAACTAAAGGAAGTGTGGGAGCGGGATGGCGAACTGAGCGTGGGGGAACTGTGGGGCTACCTGACCCGCTACCCGTACCTGCCGCGGCTGGTCCGCCGCAGCGTGCTGGACGACTGCATCCGCCGCTGTGTTGACGCCGTCCTCGTCGGGGACGAGCGCTTTGCCGTCGCCTCCGGCAAGGACACGGAGAACGGAAGGTACCGGGGGCTGATCATCCCGCCCCAGGCCGATGCCCGCATCGAGGTCACCGACTCCACGCTGCTGGTTGATGCGGCCAAGGCGCAGCTACAGCTCGACGCCGACCGGGCCGCAGTTGCGTCGTCGGCAACAACTAGGCCGGGTTCGGAGCCGACCTCTACCGAATCAGGGCAGAGTCGAGCCGAGCGCGGCGACACGTCTGACTCGCGCCACCGCATGGGCGGCGGGAAGGCCGGCGGCTCGTCCGGCACCGGTGAGCCGGACACGGAGGCGAGGCCGACCCGGTTCTTCGGATACGTCACCGTCGATCCGCAGCGGTACGGGCGTGACATCGGAACGGTCACCCGCGAGGTGATCGACCGCCTCGCCGGAACAGGTGCGCAACTGAAGATCACCATCGACATTGAGGCCACCAAGCCCGGTGGATTCCATGAGTCCGACGTACGCACCATCAGCGAGAACGCCCGGACCCTGAAGTTCGACTCCCAGGGCTTCGAGGCTGAGTGACAAGACGACGGGAACGACGCGGGCGGCAACCTAGGTAGCCTGACCAGTCAGTCGGCGGCGATCATCGCGGCCGGCTGACTGGTTCGCGCACGGATCGCCGAATTGGAGGCCGAACTCAGGTCGAACCGCAGTGAATACAGTAGCGTCGGCCGGTGTAGGCCGAATCGTTCAACACCGCATCAATCTGCTCGTGGGCCACGCTCCGTGCTCAAGCGTGTTCCCGGCGTACCTGGTAAGCAGCGATCTGACAGCAGCGCAAGGCGTAGTTGTTTAACTGTAACTGTACCCCGGAAAACCGCAGCCCAACTTCATTATTTTCCCAGACAAGGTGCCTGCCGTATCGAGTTGGCGACATCTCGCACATTTACTAGAGCGGCGTACTATATTTTTTCCAGGCGCCCGGCCGACGCCGTTCAGTCAATACTTTGTCAACGCTCGCACACGGAAAGAGGCTGCTATGTGTACGGCGATCAGGTTCACGGACAGCGAAGGCAATATGTACTTCGGGCGCAATCTGGACTGGAGCACGTCCTTCGGCGAGCGCATCGTCGTCGTGCCGCGGGGCCTTATGATCCGCTCGGCGTTCGGTGATGGCGCTCCGGCCGCGCACGCGGTAATCGGTATGGGCATCGTCCTTGAGGACTCTCCGCTGTACTTCGACTGCGGCAACGAAGCCGGCCTGGCCGTCGCCGGGCTGAACTTCCCCGGCTACGCCTGCTACCAGGACGGACCGGTGGTCGGCAAGACCAATGTGGCCGCCTACGAGTTCCCGCTGTGGATCGCCGCTAACTTCACCAGCGTCGACGAGGCGGAGGCGGCGCTGACAAATACCGCGCTCGTGGCCAAGCCGGTCGGTGATGGCCTCGGCGTCTCCCTGCTGCACTGGATAATCGGGGACGGCACGCGCAGCATCGTGGTGGAATACATGAAGGACGGCATGCACATTCACCACAACCCGGTCGACACCCTGGCCAACCAGCCCGCTTTCGACTGGCACTTGGAAAACCTGCGCACCTTCATCACAGCCGACGGTTCCCTGCCCAACGCCGCCCACTGGCGCGACGCCGAGCTCGTGCCCTTCGGGTCCGGCGCCGGCATGCGCGGCATTCCCGGTGACTATTACTCGCCGTCGAGGTTCGCCAAGGCGGCATTCCTGAACGCACATTACCCGGTCAAGGACAATGAGGCGGAAAATGTCTCCCGGATGTTCCACACCCTGGGTAACGTCTCCATGGTGGACGGGGCCGCGCTCATGGCCGACGGCGCCTACGAGCGCACGCTGTACACCGGCTGCTTCTCCGCGCGCACAGGCACCTACTACTACTCGACTTACGAGGACCCGGCGCTGCGGAGCGTGAGCCTGGCCGACTTCACCGACGCGGCGGCAGCCGGCCTGCTGGAGCCCGTGCCCGCACCGTGGCACCCCGGTCTGGAGCGTGAGCCCGCCGAGCATGCCTAGGCGCCCGGTTCGTCTGCCCTCGCAAGTTCAACAAAGTCCGTCGGTCTGTAACAATCGGCACCGTGAAGCCAACTAACGCACCCGGCTACGCCGCCGGACCGTCCCCGCTGCCGCCCGCCCCCGTCGACTTGAGACTGGTCGTCTCTGATATGGACGGCACCCTGCTCGACGGCGACGGCCTGCTACCGGCGGGATTCGCCGATACGGTGGCACGGCTGCGCGCACAGGGAGTCCTGTTCACCCCCGCCTCCGGGCGCCAGCTCGCCAATCTGCGCACAGTGCTGGGCGAGCCGATCGCGCACTCGCCGATCATCGCCGAGAACGGCACCCTGGTGGTCCAGGACGACGAGGTCATCCACTGCGAGACGATATCCGTGAACGACACGGTCGCCGCCATCTCCACTACCCGCGATCTGGGCATCGACGGCTACAACGTAGGCGCCGTCATGGCAGGAGTGGAATGCGCCTACATCGACCGGCAGGACCCGCCCTTCGTGGAGGAGGTCTCCCGCTACTACCGGGAGCTGGAGGTCGTCGACGACCTACTCGCGGTGCCGCTTAACCGGACGCTGAAGGTGGCCGTCTACGACTTCGGCGACGTCGAGGCCGGCAGCTCGCAGGCACTGAAGGCGGCCGTGCCGGATGTGCAGGCCGTCGTCTCCGGGGTGCACTGGACCGACCTCATGCCGCCTACCGCCTCCAAGGGCCGGGCCCTGGCAGCCCTGCAGACGCGCCTGGGCATCACGCCGGCGCAGACGGCGGTCTTCGGCGACTATCTCAACGACCTGGACATGTACGAACATGCCGAGCTGTCCTTCGCCATGGCCAACGCCCATCCCGGTATTCAGGCCGTCGCGCACTGGACCGCGCCGGCAAATACGGAGGGTGGCGTGCTACGCACCGTCGACGCCCTGCTCGAGCGCCTGGGCTGAGGGCGGCTGCCGGACTGCGGGTGTCGGGCCGCTCGCAGCCGGCGCGTCACCCAATGCGGCGACCACCTCGCCGCGCAAGTCCCGCATGGCAGCTGCGCCCAGGGCGGCGCGGGCGGAGCGTGGGCGGGTGGCCTTCATCTGTCCTGATCAAGCAGATGCTCAATGTCGACTGCGGAGTTCCGTGTGGCGCGCAGCGCCTCCAGCTGGCGGCGCTCCTTCTTGGTAGGCCGACCGGCGCCGCGGTCCCGCACAATCGCAGCCGGGGCGTCCAGGGGTGTGGGCCGCGGGGGAGAGAAGTCGGTGTAGGCGGTGCGGGCGACCGGAGCGCCCACCCGCTTGACCAGGATGCGCTGCACGCGCAACAGCCGGTCGAATCCCTGCACCCGGTAGCGGATCTCGTCGCCCACCTTCACGTGCTGGGAGGGCTTGGCGGTCTCGCCGTTGATGCGTACGTGGCCGGCGCGGCATGCCGCGGTCGCGGCGGAGCGGGACTTGACCTGCCGCACGCTCCACAGCCACACGTCAACGCGCGCCGACGCCGGAGCGTTGGCGTCTGGAGCGCTCCGGTCCTCGCTTCCTGCCGCTCGGCCCGCTTGCGTATTCGCCACGTGACTGATCCTAGATGATCAGTTCAGGTGGCGAACCCCGGTGCCACTTATACCGACCTCGGCACGTAACGTCTACCGACCTCGGTGAGAATGGGGGCGGTGCCGGCGCGGACGGCGGTCACCCACGACGTGCAGGGCGGCCCGGCCGCGGGCCACCAGCCCGAGCCCAATAAGCAGTGCGCCGACGGCGCACACCAGCGCGTAGACGCGGTCGGACAGCACCGTTTGCCCCACCCGGGCACCAACACCGCGAACGCGCTCGGGCACCGAGACGACGCCGTCTCCGCCGGCCGCGCAGTCCGTGAGGGTCTGGCGCAGCGCCTGGGCATCGGCGTCGGGCAGGCCGAGCCCGTAAACGGCGGCCACGCTTACGAAGCGCTGGGCGTACTCGCAGCGATACGTGGTATCCGGCGGCCACCAGCCGGGCTCGGTGGCGGTGCTCCAGGTGCCCGTCTCGGTGGAGCCGGCCGGGCAGGTGGCCGGCCCGCAATTGGACTTGTCCTGATTTGCGGCACCGTCCACCGCCAGCAGGTTCAGCGGGTCGTTGGCAACCAGCAGGCGCTTGCGCTCGTCCCACTGCCAGGCCCCGTGCGCGTACAGGTAGTTCAGCGGGATCACGTGGTCGATCTGCACCGCATCGGAAGTGTCCTGGCCGCGCTGAAAGGCAATCACGGAACCGGTGTAGGGGTCGCGCAGGGTGCCGGACCAGACAGTCGCATCCGGGCAGACCGCGGCGCCCTGTCCGCGTCCGGCATCGCGGCCCTGGACGCCTTCTTGGCGGGAGAAGTCCACGTCGTCCAGGTCCCGGGCCAGGATCTCATTGCGGGTGTCGCAGCCGTCCCCGTCGACGTCGGTCCAGGCGCGGCCGAACCAGCCGGTGCGCGAGCCGCCCTCACCCCAGGAGACAGTGGCGGGTGCGTCCTCCGGCAGCTCCTCCAGGGCCGCCAGTGCAGAGGCCGCGGAGAGCACCAACATATCCCGCTCGTCCCAGAGCACCTCGGCCGTGCCGGCCGGGCCGGGCGCATCGGCCGTATCCGCGGCCGACGCCGCCCCGCACGGTGCCAGGGCGAGGGCGGCGGCCAGTGCTCCAGCAGCCAGGCGGAACGGCGTCAACATGCGTGTTCGCGCCCGGGTGGCGGCTCAGGGAACGATGTACCCGGCCGAGCGGAAGACCTCGTACCACTGCTCGCGTGTCAGCTCCAGCTCGGAGCCGGCGGCCGCGGCCTGGACCCGGTCCGGCCGGGTGGTGCCCAGCACCACCTGAATACGGGCAGGGTGGCGGGTGATCCAGGCGGTGGCAATCGCCTCCGGGGCCACGCCGTACTCGGCGGCCAGGCGGTCCACGACGTCGTTGAGCTCGGCGTAGCGCTCCCGGTTGCCCAGGAACGGGCCGGAGCCGTCACCGGACTGGAAGGGGGACCAGGCCTGAACGGTGGTGCTGGTAAGGCGGCAGTAGTCGAGGATGCCGTCGGTGCGCACCACCGACTGGTCGTGGCGCATGTTCAGGGCCACACCCTCGGCAATCATGTCCGCGTGCGTCAGGGACAGCTGCAGCTGGTTGACGAGCAGCGGCTGGTCCACCGTGGCGCGCAGCAGCTCCAGCTGGCCGCGCGTGTGGTTGGAGACGCCGAAGTGCCGCACCTTCCCGGAGGCGGCGAGCGAGTCGAAGGCGGCGGCGACCTCCTCGGGCTCGACCAGCGCATCGGGACGGTGCAGCAGCAGCACGTCCAGGTAGTCGGTGTGCAGCGCCTTGAGGGAGGCGTCAACGGACTGGAGGATGTGCTCGGTGGAGAAGTCGAACCACCCCCAGCGGATACCACACTTGGTCTGCAGCACCACCTGCTCGCGCTCGGCGGCCGACCAGTTCAGGGCCGAGCCGAAGCGCTCCTCGCAGGCGTGGTCGCGGCCGTAGATATCGGCGTGGTCGAACATGGTGATACCGGCGTCGCGGGCCGTTCCCACCAGGGTGCGGATCTCGGCGTCGCTGAGATCCTTGATGCGCATCAGGCCGAGGATGATATTGGAGGCGGTCAGGTCGGACGAGCCAATTGGTTGAATTCTCATACAAACACGGTACTTGACGACTGTGCCGGTGACCAGGGGAGGACCATCCCTGTCCCCAGCCGGACGCTGGGATACGCCGCGGACCTGGCCTGTGGTTGCCGGTGGGCGTCCATGCGCACGATCCGCGGATCAGGCGGGGACACCGGCGGCGGCCGCGCGATCCAGGTGCCAGACCGTGCCCTCGCCGCGGGCGCAGGAGGCCGGGGCGGCGGCGACGTCGGGGCGGGCCAGGCCCTTGGTGACTGCCTCCACTTTGCCTGCTCCTCCGGCGACCACCATTACCTGGCGCGCCCGGTGCAGTACGTCGAAGGTGAAGGACACGCGCTCGGGCGGCGGCTTGGGGGAGTCGTGCACCGCGATCACGTCCGCGCCGGTGGTGGGGGCTTCCGAGTGCCCCGGGAACAGTGAGCACACGTGCGCATCCGGCCCCAGGCCCACGTGGACGACGTCGAAGCGCCCGCCGGCAGGGCCGTGCTCCCGCAGTGCCTCGGCCAGCGCCTCTGCCGCCGCGTCGACGCAGTCCACCTGCTCGGGGCCAGGCAGCCGGTGCACATTCGCCTCCGGGATTCCGGCGGCCACCAGCGCCGTCACCTGCAGGTCGTTGCGGTCCGCGTGGCCGGCCGGCACGAAGCGCTCATCGCCCTCCCACAGGTGCAGGCGATCCAGGCCGTGCGCGGGTGTCAGGCCGGCGGCTGCCAGCGCGGTGGGCAGCGCGGCGGCGAGCGCCTCACCGCCCGACCCGCCGGTCAGGACCAGGTGGCCGACGCCCCGTTCGGCTACGGCGTCGGAAAGCAGCTGCGCGGTCTGCGCGGCGGCGGCAGCAGCCGCCTTAGCCATGGAGTCGTGGACGACGACGGACGGGCGGGGGCGGGCGTCCGCGGCCGCATTGACGGCGGCGGCATCGATGGTGGTCATCAGCGGCTTCCTTCGTGCGTGGTGGTGATTGCGGCGTGGTCCTCGGCGAAGGTCGCCAGGACCTCCTCGTATACCAGGTCGGGGCTCAGGCGGCGCAGCTCCTCGCTCATGGTGGCCACCGGCTCGCGGCGGGCCATGGTCACGACCTGTGGGCGCTGGGCACCGGGGCGCGTGATCACCACGCGCTCGTAGTCCTTGCGGGTGATCACCAGCTCGCCGGAGTCCGTGCGTACCGTGATGGTGGCGATGCCGGGGATCTCCGGGGCATCGACCCGCTCCACCTCGACCCCCAGGCGCAGCCGCAGCCAGCGGATCATGAGGGAGACCGAGGAGTTGCGCGGCTCCCCGGCCACGACGACTCCCCGGACCGACCCGGCGCACAGCACCGAGTCCAGGGTCGAGGCGACCATGCCGCGCCACAGGGTGATACGTGTCCAGGCCAGGTCAATGTCGCCGCGCGTGTACTCCGGGGCCAGGGCTGCGAGCGCCGCAGACGGGTCCGGCTGGGAGGGGGTATTGGTAATGCGGGTGGTGGCCAGCGCCCCGAGCGGGCTCGTGGCCGGGCGCACAGGCAGCGTATCCGGCCACCAGGTCACCACGGGGACGTCGGGCAGGAGGAAGGGCACCACCAGGGTGTCGGCGTGGCGTGCCGCCTCACCCTCCGGATACAGCACCAGCGTCTCGCCGGCGCCGGCGTCGTGCCCGAGCCGGATCTCGGCGTCCAGATGGCCGACCGCGCCGCCGGGACCGCGCCCATTGTGGCGCCGGGCCTCATCGGCGTCGTCACGGCCACCGGACTGCGGGGACACGACCGCGACCACGCGGCAGGGATGGTCCAGGCTGGCCCCGTGGGCGGCCACCAGGGCCTCCTCCAGACCGTCGCGGTCGGTGTCGATCACCAGTGTCAGGACGCGTGAGCCGCTGCTTACGCCCTCGGACAGGAGCGTGGAGACGATCTCGTCGGTTGTGGTCTCGGTGAGGTTGATGATCATGAGCGCCTCCAAGCGCGGCCGTCGCGGGCGAGCAGGTCATGGGCCGAGGGCGGCCCCCAGGAGCCGGGACGGTAGCCCTCCGGCTCCCCATTCCCGGCCCAGTGCTCGATCACCGGGTCCAGGATCCGCCAGGACAGGTCCACCTCGCGCTGCTGCGGGAACAGCGGGGCGTCGCCGAGCAGCGCATCCAGAATGAGCCGCTCGTAGGCCTCGGGTGACTCCTCGTTGAAGGAGGCGCCGTAGCCGAAGTTCATGGTTACGTCGCGCAGCTCCATCTGGGTGCCGGGAACCTTCGAGGCCATGCGCATGGTGATGCCCTCGTCGGGCTGGATGCGCAGCACGATCGTGTTGGCGCCCAGCCCGGCCGTGGCCGCGTCGGTGAAGGGCAGGAAGGGAGGCCGCTTGAAAACCACCGCCACCTCCGTCACCCGGCGGGCCAGGCGCTTTCCGGTGCGCAGGTAGAAGGGCACGCCCGCCCAGCGCCGGTTGGCGATCTCCAGCCGCACCGCGGCGAAGGTCTCGGTGCGGGAGTCGTCGGTGACGCCGTCCTCCTCCAGGTACCCGCGCACGGGTACGCCGCCCTGGAAGCCGGCTTCATAGCGTCCGCGAGCCGTGGTTGCGTCCAGGTCGAGGACGCCGGCCCGCTCCAGCCTCACGGCGGCCAGCACCTTCTCCTTCTCGGAGCGGATGGCGGGTGCGCGCATGCTGATGGGCTCCTCCATGGCGGTCAGGGCCAGCAGCTGCAGCAGGTGGTTCTGGATGACGTCGCGTGCCGAGCCGATCGTGTCGTAGTAGCCGGCGCGGGTACCGATGCCGATGTCCTCCGCCATGGTGATCTGTACGTGGTCCACGTACCGCTGGTTCCACAGCGGCTCGAACATGGTGTTGGCGAAGCGCAGTGCCAGGATGTTCTGCACCGTCTCCTTGCCCAGGTAGTGGTCGACGCGGAAGACGTCGTCGGGGCGCACGATCCGGGACACGACGGCGTCCAGCTCCTGTGCGCTGGCGCGGTTGTGACCGAAGGGCTTCTCGATGATGACTCGCCGCCAGGAGCCCGGTACCTCGTCCACCAGCCCGGAGGCGGCCACGCGCTCGGTGACCGCGGAGAACCAGGCCGGGGGAACCGAGAGGTAGAAGGCGCGGTTGCCGCCGGTGCCCCGGGTCGCGTCCAGGTCGGCAACGGTGCGGGTGAGACGGTCGTAGGCTGCGGCGTCATCGAAGGAGGCCAGCTCGACGAAGCGCATGCCTGCCGCCAGCTGATCCCAGATCGCCTGCCGCCAGGGGGTGCGGGCGCCGGCTCGGACCGCGTCGGCGACGTAGGCGCGCATGTCGTCGGCGGACCAGCTGCGCCGTCCCAGTCCCACCAGCGAGAAGCTGGGGGACAGCAGGCCGCGGTTGGCCAGGTCGTAGATGGCCGGCAGTAGCTTGCGGCGGGCCAGATCGCCGGTAATGCCGAACATGACCAGCACGCACGGGTCGGCGATGCGCGGCAGGCGCAGGTCGCGTGGATCCAGCAGCGGGTTGTCCTGCGGTCCGGCCGCGCCGGCCGCCAGGGGCGAACTCGCCCCGAGCGGGTTGAGGGTCGGGTTGTCGGAGGCATCCACGGTTGTATGAGGACCTTCCTGTCGTCCGTCGTGGGGCGGTGCCGGTGCCGGAGCGGGCCCCGGGCCAGGTGGATGGTGCGGCATCGCCGTCCCACTCTAGGCGGTTGACCCGCGCAGTGTCCGCAGGCGGCCGCCAGTGGCGGTAGTGTCGGCGCCATCAACGGTGCGCTGCCGCACGCCGTCCCGACGCCACCCGCAGCAACAGCCAGCCCGTCCTCGTGCCGGGCGGGAAGGGCCATAGATGACCTCAGCCAGCCAGTTCGCCCCGCAGCCAGCATCCGCCGACATCGGTGTGTACGGGTTGGGGGTGATGGGTGCCAACCTCGCGCGCAACCTCGCCCGCCACGGGCACTCTGTGGCCGTGTACAACCGCACGGCGGCGCGTACCGAGCGCCTCATCGACTCCCACGGGGGCGAGGGGGACTTCGTGCCCGCGGCCGACCCGGCCGCATTCGTCGCCTCCCTGCGCCGTCCGCGCGCGGTCATCATCATGGTGCAGGCCGGCGCCGGAACCGAGGCCGTCATCGAACAGCTGCGCGAGCTGCTGGAGCCGGGAGACATCATCGTGGACGCCGGCAACACCTTCTTCCGCGACACCGAGCGCCGCGAGGCCTCCCTGCGCGAACAGGGCATTCACTTCGTGGGCATGGGCGTGTCCGGCGGGGAGGAAGGAGCTCTGCTAGGCCCCTCGATCATGCCTGGTGGAACTGCCGCCTCCTACGAGCGGCTCGGCCCGCTGCTGGAGTCCATCGCCGCCCAGGTCGACGGCGTGCCCTGCTGCACCCACGTGGGCCCCGGCGGTGCCGGCCACTTCGTGAAGATGGTCCACAACGGCATTGAGTATGCGGACATGCAGCTGATCGCCGAGGCCTACGATCTGCTGCGCCGCGTGGCCGGCATGAGCGTGCCCGAGATCGCGGAGGTGTTCCGCGCATGGAAGCGTTCCGAGCTGGACTCCTATTTGATCGACATCACGGCGGAGGTCCTGGACCGGGTCGACCCGGCCACCGGTGCGCCCTTCGTCGACGTGATCGTGGACGCCGCCGGGCAGAAGGGCACCGGTGCGTGGACCACCCAGACGGCGCTGGAGCTGGGTGTGGCCGTGCCCGCCATCGCCGAGGCAACCTTCGCGCGGGCCGCCTCCTCAGCGTCCGCGCAGCGGGCGGTCGTGCAGGCTGCCGGATTGAACGCGGGAACCAACGCGCCGGGTCTGGCCGCGGGGCCCGAGCGAGATGCCTTCGTCGACGCCGTGCGGCAGGCCCTGTACGGCTCCAAGATCGCCGCCTACGCCCAGGGCTTCGACGAGATCGCCACCGCCTCCGCCCAGCACGATTGGAATGTGGACCTGGGTGCCATGGCTCGCATCTGGCGGGGCGGCTGCATCATCCGCGCCCGCTTCCTGGATGACATCACCCGCGCCTACGAGGCTGAGCCGCAACTGCCCAGTCTGCTGACCGCGCCCACCTTCACGGACGCGCTGCGCGGCGCCCTGCCGGCCTGGCGTCAGGTGGTCTCCGCTGCCGCCCTGGCGGGGGTACCTGCACCGGCCTTCGCGGCCTCACTGGCATATGTGGACCAGTTGCGGTCCGAGCGCCTGCCCGCAGCGCTCATCCAGGGGCAGCGCGACTTCTTCGGCTCTCACACGTACCACAGGGTTGATGATCCCGAGGGGGTCTACCACGTACTGTGGGCGGAACCCGGCCGCGCCGAGCAGAAGTGGAACTGACTCGTAGGGGCGCGGGCGGATCCTGGACCCCCTGCGCCCCTACGGAGCCCACGGGCCGGGTGCAGGCGCCCGCGGTTCGCCCGCGCGTTCATGCGCCACGCATTGCGACCGGGCAATGGTGCAACGGTATGGTGTAGCCACAGCGGTGCATACGGCACCGCCCGACCGGAGGGGAACAGATGTCGAGTACGCCGATGGAACCGGATCCCACCTCGACCCAGGCCTTCGGGGCCGTCGGCGCCCCGCTGGAGCCCGAGCTGCCCGCCGTGGCCGTCTCACCGCAGGATCGCGCCGCCATCGCGGCCCTGCCACCCGGTACCGCTTTGCTGCTGGTGCAGCAGGGGCCGACCACGGGAGCCCGCTTCCTGCTCGACTCGGCCGAGACTGCCGAGACGACGGTGGGTCGGCACCCTCGCGCCGACATCTTCCTCGACGACGTCACCGTCTCCCGCAAGCACGCGGTGTTCACCGCCCTGCCCTCCGGGGGCTTCGCAGTGCGTGACCAGGGCTCTCTCAACGGCACCTACGTCAATAGGCAGCGGGTGGAGCATGCCGCACTGCGCGCGGGTGACGAGGTCCAGATCGGTAAGTACAGAATGACTTATCACCCCGCACCCCAGCGGGCTGCACAGTGACCGGCGCCGCCGCCCGCCGCGCAGCCGCGGAAAACACCGCGGGCGGTCAGCAGCCCGACCCCTGGCCTCGGGGAGTGTCCCGGGAACCAGCGATGAAGATCGGTGAGGTTGTCGCGCATCTGCGCGGCGAGTTCCCCGCCTTATCGGTGTCCAAGGTCCGCTACCTGGAGGCGGAGGGGCTCATCCACCCGCACCGGGTAGGCAACGGCTACCGGCGCTATTCAACCGCCGACGTGGAGCGGCTGCGCTACACCCTGACTGCTCAGCGCGACGAGTACCTGCCGCTTTCGGTGATCCGTGAGCGCCTGGCGGAACTGGACAGCAGCGAGCAGGCGCCCCCGCCGGCCCCGGTGGCCAGGGTGGTCGCTTCGGGAGGGCACGCTGTTGGTGGCGCTTTTGACGCCGCCGACCTGGTTCACCACTCCGGCGCCTCGCTAGAGCAGGTGGAGGAGCTCGTAGCCATTGGAGTGATCACGCCGGATGCGCATGGTCATTTCGACTCGCGCGCTTTGACTACCATCGCACTCGCGCTCAAAGCCAGTCGGCTGGGCATCCCGTTGCGCAATCTGCGCGCCGTGCGTAGCGCCGCTGAGCGTGAGGCCGACGCCATCGAGCTGGCCACCCAGCACAAGCGCAACCGGTCGACCACGGCGGGGGAGGACGCGGCCGCCGAGCTGGCCGGGGTGGTCGCGGACCTGCACGCCAGCCTGCTGCGCAACGCCGTCGCGACACTGCGCTGAGTGCCTGGTTAGGCGTGTGCGACTCAGATCGCAAAACGCACTTGCAGCGCTGTTCCCGGGACAGTACCGGCGCCTGCCGCATAGATTAGAGGGCGTGCGGGCCATGACGCTGATGGGAGTCCGTTCGACGGTCCCAGACACCGGGCTGGTCGCCGTTCTCGTGGAGAACGGGGGACCGGGCATGCTTGCCATCCCCGTCGGCGCACGCGACGGCCTGCTGCTCAGTGCTCCGGAGTGGTCGCGCGGCCCCAGCTGGGCCCCGTTCTTGTCCGCATGCGTGGACGCCTTCGGGTCGGCCGTCCTGCGGGTGGTGCTAGACGTCGACGCCGATGGGGGGATCTGCGCCGTCGCCGTGCTGGAAGCGGACACCCCCTCCTCGTCGACGGCGGTGGCATGCGCCCCCAGTGACGCCTTGGTGCTGGCCCGCGCGCTCTCGGTGCCGATCTTCGCCACCGGAGCGCTACTGCGCCTGCGCGGCATCGACCTGGGGGAGGAGGCGCTCCAGCGTCGCCTGCGACAGTGGCGCCAGGCGCTGGATGATGTGGTTCCAGGAGACACGGCTCCCCTCTGATCTCGCGACACGCGGTGCGCCTGTGACTAGTGTGAAAATTGATGTGTAACGGGTCACAGTGTAGACGGGGTCCAGTGCCCGGAATCCGCATGATCTCGCCCTGCGCGTCGCAGGCCCGGGCGGCCCTCCTCAACCTCAAGCTGAACTCGAACTCATTTAGGCGGCGT
>NZ_PIZC01000067.1:109486-118558 GCF_019325145.1 Actinomyces sp. 594 | reverse complement strand
CCGACGTGGGGTTCTATCGTGGGCCCATGGCCGGGAGGACCGGCCCGTGCGCGCGTCCCCGCGCGCGCCCCGATGTTGACAGGAGCCGGCAAGTGAGCGCCAACGAAGCGAGCCTCCGCGCAACCGCACCCCAGCACACGCAGGGGATGCTCTTCGGTGACCCGCTGCCGCAGCTGGACCTGAACACCGGTTACCGCGGCCCGGTGGCATGCCGTGCCGCCGGAATCACCTACCGCCAGCTCGACTACTGGGCCCGCACCGGGCTGGTCGAGCCCTCCATCCGGTCCGCCAAGGGCTCAGGATCACAGCGCCTGTATGCCTTTCGCGACATTCTGCTGCTGAAGATCGTCAAGCGGCTGCTGGATACGGGGGTGTCGCTGCAGCAGATCCGGGTGGCGATCAATGCGCTGCACGAGCGCGGTGTTGAGGACCTGACCTCCATCACGCTGATGAGCGACGGCGCCTCCGTCTACGAGTGCACCAGCGCGGATGAGGTCGTCGACCTGGTTCAGGGCGGACAGGGCGTCTTCGGCATCGCCGTGGGCCGCGTGTGGCATGAGATCGAGGGCTCGCTGGCCGAGCTGCCGGTGGAGCACGCCGCCGACGGCCCGGTAGTGGAGGACGAGCTGGCCAAGCGCAGGGCCGCGCGCCAGCAGGCCGTGTAGAACGATCGTGCAGGAGGCAGACGATGACCCCGACTAGGACGCTCGGCAGCTCAGCCCTGGCGGTCAGCCCGATAGGCCTGGGCGGTAACGTGTTCGGCTGGACTGCGGATGAGTCGGCCTCCCATCGAATTATGGACGCCTACCTCGACGCAGGCGGTAATTTCATTGACACGGCCGACGGCTACTCACACTGGGCCGATGGCCATGCCGGCGGTGAGTCCGAGGCGGTGATCGGATCCTGGCTCCACGCACGACGCCGGCGCGATGACGTCATCATCGCTACCAAGGTATCCACCAAGCCGGATCGCAAGGGGCTCGCGGTCGGCAATATCCACGCGGCTATCGACGAGTCCCTCACGCGCCTGCAAACCGACTACGTAGACCTTTACTACGCCCACTTCGATGACGCGGACACGCCGCTGGAGGAGACTGTCGCCGCATTCGAGGAAGTGCGTGCGGCCGGCAAGGCGCGCTACGTGGGACTTTCCAATTACACGCCGGATCGGGTGGAGGAGTGGTGCGCCATCGCCGCTGCCAACGACTTCGCAGCCCCCGTGGCCCTGCAGCCCCACTACAACCTCCTGCACCGCCAAGACGTTGAGGGTCCTGGAAATCGCGGCGAGGTGGCTGCGACTTACAACCTGGGCCTGGTGCCCTATTTCTCTTTGGCGTCGGGATTCCTGACCGGCAAGTATCACCCTGGCAGCGCGGCCGACTCGGAACGCGGCGGCTGGGTGAAGGACTACCTGAGGCCGGAGTGCTTCGCCGTGCTGGACGTACTGCGGGAAGTGGCGGTAGGGCACGGCGTCGCACCTGCTGCGGTCGCCCTGGCCTGGTTGCGCGAGCGGCCCGGCGTCGTGGCGCCGCTCGCGTCCGCGCGCACGGCTGCGCAACTGGGCCCGATTGCGGATGCGCTGACGCTCGAGCTCGCCCCGGGGGAGACAGCAGCCCTGACAGCTGCCTCGGACCTGGCTCGGCCATAGGCTCCGGAGCCAGCGGCACGCCTAAAGCGGCACGCTCGGGCCCGGCCTTGCTGACAGGCGCTTGTCCACACAGGCGGCTCCGGCGCTAGAACGAACGCGCTTTAGGCATCCGCTTTTGGCATCCTGCCGGACGCCCGCGTGAAGCATCGCCTAAGCGGTGCGGCGCCCCAGGACGTAGGTGCGGGAGTAGCCGTCGGACAGGTCTGTCAGCGTCACGCGAATGAGCCCGGCGCCGTCAATGTCGTAGCGCTCCTCGATTACCGGACCACTGCCTAGGCGGTGCACCGGCGTGTGCATGAGGTCTTCCACGTCCCGCAGGGAGCGGTCGAAGGGGAACAGGACATCCTCGTACGGCGCGAGCTGACCGCGTGGCTCTCCCGCATCATCCACCCCGGCGCACTCCACGTACCGGAAGCGGCCGATGTTGTGGACTGCGGGGTAGCTGCGAGTGATGACCGTCCCGTGCGCACCATCGGCACGCTCCTGCACCGATTCCTCGGTGAGGAGTGCGTCGAACACGGTGCGGGCGCCGCCGTCGGCCTCCCGGAACACGCCGAACCCGCGGGACAAGCGGTCGGTCAGAGCGACCGCGGCGGTACGGTCCGCGGCAATGGCTAGGCCGATCGCGGTCGAGGCGCCGGGGTAGGGCGAGCGGTGGACTCTGCGTCCGAAGCGCTCACGTAGCAGGCGGGGGACCAGCGGGAAGGAGGAGGCGCCGCCAACCAGGTAGATGCCGGCGATCTCCGCCAGGTCCGGCCCGCCGTCGTCCAGGCGGCCAATCAACGGGGCCATGGTGTCCAAGCTGCGCTCGATCAGCGGGGTTGCGGCCGAGTAGAAGTCGGCCGCCGGCAGCACCACGTCCTTGCCGCGCAGGATGATGACCAGACGCCGGGTCTGGGGTGCCATCGCCTCCTTGACGTCACGGCACTGGTCGAGCAGGTCGTCCAGCTCCCTGGTGGTCAGCTCCTCCTCCGCCAGCCCGGCCCTCTGGAGGGACAGCTGTGCCAGCAGCAGGTCCAGGTCATCCCCGCCCAGGTCGCCGACGCCGCGCGAGGCGAGCACCTCGTGCGAGTGGCCCCGCACGTCCACCAGAGAGGTATCGAAGGTGCCGCCGCCCAGGTCATAGACCAGAACGCGGGTCCGGCGGGAGGACACGGTGGCCGACTTGCGATGGGTGTACTCGAATCCGGCTGCGCTGGGCTCGTTGAGCATCGCGGTCACGTGGAATCCGGCTGCGCGGAAGGCATCGAGCGTGATCAGCCGCTGGGCCCCGTAGGCATGCGCCGGCACGGCAACCGCGATATGCGCGTCCTCGTCGGCCGGGTCCGCGCCCTCCAGGGCATCGGCGGCAAGCAGGTGGTTGCGCAGGGTGATCAGGTAGTCGGTGAGGATCTCGGCGATCGTGAAAGTGGCGTCTCCGAGCTGTACTGGCGTCTGCGCCGTAACAGTGGGGGATGACAGCAGCCGCTTGAGGCTGCGCAGCAGTGGCGCGCCGCGGCGGGCGGCGGCGCGGGCCTCAAATCCGTGAACCAGCCCATCGGCGGTCAGCGCGGTCAGCGAGGGGAAGAACTCATGGATGTCCCCCTCGGTGTCGGTGAAGCCGATAACGGGGTAATTGCCGCGGTCCGCACGGCTGACGACGGTGCGCGTCGTGCCGAGATCGATGCCGAGGTCCAGGGGCGCGGAGGGAACGCGCCGACGCTTGCGGACTTGCCGCGTACTGTTGCTACCACTTCTGCTACCACTTCGGGCTGCCATGGGCGTGACCCTATCGCTCCCTGGCGCCTATCGCCCGTTGGTTCGGCGGGGCGCCGCCGAGGTGTGTGCCGCTTCATGCCCGCGACCCGGCTCGCGCGGCTCGGCGGATCGGGCGGGCGGCGTCGGCGGGGCCACACGGCGAGTGAACAGTTGGTGAATTCCAGCCGCCTGCGCTGTAGCGGACGGTCCGCCCCGGGTAAGAATGACGGCAGGACGCGTTACCGCGGCCCGGACCGGTGCACCGCACGGAGCGAACCCGCAGGCAGCTGCGGAGGGCTCAGGCAGTACCACCGGCCCGCACACCCGACCGGGAATGGCATGAGTACAACCCTATTCATCGTCGTCGTGGTCATCGTTACGGCGCTGATCTTCGACTTCACTAACGGCTTCCACGACTCCTCCAACGCCATGGCGACCTCCGTCGCCACGGGCGCCTTCACACCTAGGCGCGCGGTGCTGGTTGCCGCCATCCTCAACGTGGTGGGAGCCACGTTGTCCACTGAGGTGGCAAAGACCATCTCCCACGGCATGTTCGACGACGCGCTGATCCAGGCGGCGCCGGCAATGGTGTTCGCCGGCCTGGCCGGCGCGATCCTGTGGAACCTCGCTACCTGGCTGCTGGGCCTGCCCTCCTCATCCTCACACGCGCTGTTCGGCGGGCTGATCGGAGCGGTAGTCGTGGCCGCCGGCTTCCAGGGGGTGCACTGGGGCACGGTGGTCTCGAAGATCATGCTGCCGGCCTTCATCGCCCCGACCGTGGCTGCACTGGCCTCCGCAGTCGCAACCTGGATCAGCTACCGCATCACCGGACCGACGGACAAGGTCAGTGACAAGCTCTTCCGCTACGGTCAGCGGATCTCCGCCTCAATGGTGGCGCTGGCCCACGGAACCTCGGACGGGCAGAAGACCATGGGGGTAATCACCCTGGTACTCATCGCCGCCGGCTACCAGGAGCCGGGCACCGCCCCCTACTGGTGGGTGGTACTGGCTGCCGGTGCGGCGATCGGCCTGGGAACCTACTCCGGGGGCTGGCGCATCATGCGCACCATGGGCAAGGGCCTGGTTCATATCGACCCGCCGCAGGGATTCGCCGCCGAAACCACCTCCACCGTGGCGATCCTGGCCTCCTCGCACCTGGGCTTCGCCCTGTCCACCACGCATATCTGCACCGGCTCGATCCTCGGCACCGGGATCGGCCGCGGCGCCAAGGTCTCCTGGAGCACCTTCGGCAAGATGGGGACCGCCTGGCTGATCACCCTGCCGTGCGCCGCCGTGGTTGGCGCAATCACCTCTTTCATAGCGGTCCGGGGCGGGGTCGCGGGCACCGTCGTCGTGATTGCGCTGCTGCTGCTCAGCGCTCTGCTCATCATCCGGCAGGCCAACCACAACAAGGTGGACTTCTCCAACGTCAACGACGCCGACAAGGTGGTTGTGGCCAAGCAGACCGACCCTGAGCTTGGGCGTGCCCCCAAGACCCTGGACCAGGTGAAGCGGGAGCTGGTGGGAGCCAACCCCGCAGACCGGGGAACGGGAGCGCTGGTATGAGCATCGACTGGTCCTCGCTCGGGCTGGTCACCCTGGTGACCGTGGCCGGCGCCGCCTTCATCCTCTCCGTCACCTCCGCGGCTGTGCGCATGCTCGCGGCGGTTCGGCTCAAGCGGCAGAGCGGACAGGTCAAAGGCCTGCACCTCGCCGAGGTCGCCGCGGGATTCTTCATCGCCTGCGTGGTGGGTATCGCGGTGTTCGGCCTGTGGCTGCTGATCCCGTACTTCCACTAGTCGCAGCTTCCGGTAGCGGCTCCTGCCGACCCCTGTCGGCCCCGCGGGCACGACACTTCGGTCGGTAGGTTCGTCGTCCGGGTCAGCGCGCATACTGTTAGGGTCGCCACATGACCGAGGATCTGAGGGCGGCCGCCCTGGAGGCGACCGACCGCTCGCACGCAACTGCCGACCCCGACTACCCCGTGGTGCACCTGGCGCCCCCGGTCGGTAGGCTCAATGACCCCAACGGCCTGCTGGTGGACTCCGGCACCTACCACGCCTTCTACCAGTTCAGCCCGTTCCACCCGCACCGCAAGCTGGTGTACTGGGGGCATGCCTCATCCAGGGATCTGCTGCACTGGAAGCACCACGACCCGGCGATCATCCCCGACTCCTACTACGACCTCTCCGGGGCATACTCCGGCGGCGCCGTCGTACTGGAGGGGGAGGAGCTGGCGGGTGCGCCAGCAGGTGTCGGCTACCAGTTCTTCTACACCGGCAACCTCAAGGACCCGGTGACCGACGAGCGCACCGCCAGTCAGTGCCTGGTGACCAGCACCGACCTGCAGCGCTTCGACAAGTGGCCGGACAACCCGCTGCTGCCGGACCACCCAGACGGCTATACCGCCCATTACCGTGATCCCCAGGTTTGGCGTGATCCCGACGTCCCGGGCAGCTTCCGCATGCTCCTGGGCGTGCAGCGCGAGGACCTGACCGGCGCGGCGCTGCTGTACCGCTCGGAGGACCTGCGCTCCTGGAGGCTGGAGGGAGAGCTAAGCTTCCCGGACGCCGACGGCGCCTTCGACCGCTTCGGCTACATGTGGGAGTGCCCCGGGCTGGTGCGGCTGACCGACGAGCTGACCGGTCAGGTGCGCGACGTGCTGATCTGGTGCCCGCAGGGCATTGAGCCGGATGCGGAGGGGTACGAGAACATCTTCCCCTGCGTCTACACGGTTGGCCGCCTGGAGGGGACCGAGCTGCGCGAGTGCGACGGGACCTTCGCCGAGGTGGACCGCGGTTTCGAGTTCTATGCGCCCCAGGTCTTCGCTCGTCGTCCCAGTGAGCCCGGCCCGGTTCTGCTGACCGGTTGGGCCGGCAATGCCTCAGAGGATGATCAGCCCTCAATCGGCACCGGCGGCTGGGTGCACGCCCTGACCGTGCCGCGCGTGCTGACCCTGCGAGGCGGCCGCCTGCTACAGCGTCCGGCAGTCCCGCTGCCGGACGATGCCGCCGTGCTGAGCGCCGCGGGGGAGCGGCTGGGGGGAACAACCTCCATTCCCGAACTTGACGGGCACCGCTCCTGGCGGCTGCGCGTCCAGGCCGATGCCACTCACCGGTGGGGCCTGCGCATCGGTGACGAGCGCTGCTACGTCACCATCACGATGGAGTCCCGGGACGGCGATGCGCGCCTGGTTGTGGACCGCTCCCACTCGCGCTACACGCAGCACGGGCAGGTGCGCACCGTTACCGTGCCTCGGGGAACGCGCCCGTGCCTGGAGGTGCTGCACGACCGTTCCGTGACCGAGGTCTTCGTCGGCGATGGCGAGATCGCCTTCACGCTGCGCAGTTTCGTAGAGCCGACCGCAGGCGGTGCCGCCCTGATCGGCGATCAGCGCACGCTGCTGGAAGAGGGCTGCGCCGTGGCCTACGACTGACACCAAACGACTGCGATTCCGGCAGGCCTGGCACACGCACCTGAAGCACGCTGTTTCGGGCTTCAGAATCGGGAATTGCTTGCGTCTTCAGGGGGCGTGCCGGTAGTCTGACTATCGTTTGACATAGGTCGACGCGTTGGGATCGGTGACCGTACCCAACGCACCGGAGTCCTCCGTCGAGCTCAATGCAGAGTATCCAGTTCCCACAGAAAGGAAGCCCGGGTGGCAATGGATCACGCCCGTGTGGCGAGAGACGTCCTGACGTATGTCGGTGGCGCCGATAACATCAACGCAGCCGCTCACTGCGCGACGCGCCTGCGCCTTGTCCTGAACGACATGGACAAGGTGGACCAGAAGGCGCTTGACAAGGATCCCGATCTGAAGGGCACCTTCGTGGCCGGCGGCATGTTCCAGATCATCGTCGGCCCCGGAGACGTCGACATCGTCTTCGACGAGATGGTCAAGACCGGCGGCGTCAAGGAAGTGTCCAAGGACGAGGCGAAGCAGGAGGCGGCCAAGAGCGGCAATATCGTCTCTCGCTTCATCAAGATGATCGCGGACATCTTCGTCCCGATCCTTCCCGCCCTGATCGCCGGCGGTCTGATGATGGCGATCAACAACGTGCTCACCGCGAACGACCTCTTCTTCAAGGGTGATTCGCTGGTGGGGCGCTACGGCTGGCTGGCCGATTACGCCGAGCTGATCAATATGATCTCCTCGGCGGCCTTCGCCTTCCTGCCGGTGCTGGTCGGCTACTCAGCCACCAAGCGCTTCGGCGGCAACGTCTACCTGGGTGCCGCCATGGGCGCGGCGATGGTCTCCACCTCGCTGCTGTCCGCCTACAACATGGCGGATGAAGCGGCCGCCCAGTCCTTCTGGGAGTACACGGGCGCCAACCCCACCTGGAGCCTGTTCGGCCTGACGGTCGACAAGATCGGCTACCAGGCCATGGTCATCCCAGTGCTGTGCGTCGCCTGGATCCTGTCCACCATTGAGAAGTGGCTGCACAAGCGGTTGTCCGGAACTGCGGACTTCCTGCTGACCCCGCTGATCACCATGCTGGTCACCGGCTTCCTCACATTCGTGCTGGTTGGCCCGATCACCCGGCAGCTGTCCATCTGGATCACCGAGGGCCTCGACTGGACCTACAACACGCTCGGCCCGGTTGGCGGATTCCTCTTCGGCCTGGTCTACTCGCCGATCGTGGTGACCGGTCTGCACCAGTCCTTCCCCGCCGTTGAGATCCCGCTGCTGCCCGTCAACGGCGGTGTCGGTGACTTCATCTTCCCGATCGCCTCCATGGCCAACGTTGCGCAGGGCGCTGTGGCCCTGGCGGTCTTCGCGCTCACCAAGGACGCCAAGATGAAGGGTCTTGCCGGTGCCGGTGGTGTCTCCGCCGTCTTCGGCATCACTGAGCCCGCGATCTTCGGTGTGAACCTGCGCCTGCGCTGGCCGTTCTTCATTGGCATGGGTGCGGCTGCCATCGGCGGCGCCGGTGTGGCCCTGTTCAACGTGCGCGGTGCCGCTCTGGGCGCGGCCGGATTCGTCGGCTTCGTCTCGATCATCACCGAGAAGATTCCGGTCTACCTGGCCCTGGAGGCGGTCACCTTCGTCATCGCCTTCGCAGCCGCCTTCGCCTACGGACGTACCCCCAAGGGGCAGGCCTCCTTCGCCGCTGACGACGAGGTGGATGAGGCCGCCCTCGAGGCCGAGGCCACCAAGGTTCACTCAGCCACGGTGGAGCTGCCCGCCGAAGCGGCTACCGACTTCACCATCACCTCGCCCATTCAGGGGCGGGCGGTGCCGCTAACCGAGGTGCAGGACCAGACCTTCGCCTCCGGGATGCTTGGCCCGGGCATGGCGGTGGTACCGGCCTCCGGTCCTGTCGTCTCCCCGGTCGACGGTGAGGTGCTGGTCGCCTTCCCGACCGGCCACGCCTACGGCCTGCGCTCGGCCAGTGGCGTGGAGCTGCTGATCCACGTCGGTATGGACACGGTGGAGCTCAACGGCAAGCACTTCACGCCCAAGGTTTCAGCCGGTGACAAGGTGCTGCGCGGCCAGCCGCTCGTAGAGGTGGACTGGGCGGGCGTGACCGCCGCCGGATACCAGACGGTCACCCCGATCGTCGTGTCCAACGCAACCGCCTTCGGTGGGGTTACCGACGAGCACACCGGTGCGGTGGCCCGCGGCGACTCCCTGTACGCCGTCGCCCCCGCCGCCGAGCCGGCAGCACCGGGAGCCGGCGCCTGAC
>NZ_PIZC01000067.1:84419-109188 GCF_019325145.1 Actinomyces sp. 594 | reverse complement strand
CGGCAACGCTTAGAGCGGCTGGTGGCCGACCCGTTATTCGGGTCGGCCACCAGCCGCATTTTCGGCCTGCTAGGCGATTAGAGATTAGAGGCTCCGCACGGTAGTGCTCGTTATTGTCGGGACCGGAGCAATTACCCGGCGCGGGCTACTACGTGGTGGTCCCGGCGAGTAGCAGGCCGGGCAGCTCGATGGGGGAGACCACCGCCGCGGGTGCGTCCTCGCCGCCGGCGTGCGCATTGATCTGAGACAGCAGTACGTCGACGGCGGTGCGGGCCAGGTCTGCAATGGGCTGCTGAACCGTCGCTAGCCCTGGTAGGGCCCGCCGCACCGCCGCAGTTCCGTCAAAGCCGATCACCTTGAAGTCGTGCGGCACGCTGCGCCCGTTGCGCTCGGCCCAGTCGAGCACAGCGGCGGCAGAGAGGTCATCGGTGGCGAACACGGCGTCGATCTGTGCGGCCGCCGCGTCCAGGTGCGCATCAATTAGCCGGGCCCGCTCGGCATCAGGAGTATGGAAGTCCACGGTGAAGATTCGTGGCTCGATTCCGGCCTCGGCCAGGACGGCCCGGTAGCCGGCTTCCCGCCGGTTGTGCGGTCCGGTGCGGGAGGTGAGCAGTGCGGGGCGACGGGCGCCGCGTTCCAGCAGGAGGCGGGTAGCGTCCCGCGCCGCCGCCTCGTTGGCGCAGCGAACATTGGGAATCGTGGGGGACAGGTCCCTATCGACCGTCACCAGCGGCATGCGTACCGTCTGGTACTCGGCAAGAGTGTCATTGTGCGCGCCCGAGATAATGCCGTCCACCCGGTGGGAGACAAGGAGGTCGAGATACTCCCGCTCACGGTCGGCTCGGCCCATCGAGTTGCAAACCAGCATCCGGTACTGGTGCTCGGCGAGGGCGTTCTCGATTTCCTCGGCGAGTTCCCCAAAGAAGGGCAGCGCCACGGTTGGCACGATCACGCCAATGATGCTCGTTGATTTGCCGTGGAGGGCGCGGGCGACCTGGTTGGGCCGGTAATTGAGCTGGTCGATGGCCCGGGCCACGCGGTCCTTAGTCGCCTGGCTGAGGTAACCCCGGTTGTTCAGGACCCGGGACACGGTGGTTAAGGAGACACCCGCGACCTCGGCGACGTCGGCAAGCGTGGGTTCGCGACGTACGACCACCGGTGACTCCTTTGTATGACTTCGAACTGTATGCGATGCGCGAGCGGCCAGCAGGATTTGCGCGGCTGTCCGACAAATCCCACCCAAGCCTATGCCTGTGCAAGCCGTGTTCGTGTATCAGGACGCCCGACGGCCACTTTGACCCCGCCTATGTCCTGACATTCTAGAACACGTTGCCCGGTCTGCGCACACTGGGGCAGGTGCCTTACGGCCGGGTGTGCGCAGGTTGCTGCTGCGCGGTGTCGGTCCGCCGCACGCGCTACGGGTGCGAGTAGAGCGGCAACCGGACACCCTTGGCACAATCTAAGCACACGGCAGCGCCTGTTAGCCACGAGGCGGTTCGACGATGCACCTCAAGAAGGGACCGGTGGCGGGCGAGGCTCGCCCCCAGACGAAATGACATAATGTACATTATCGGCGATGGCGCACTACTTGCCGTATCTCCGGTGAACGGCCTGCTTGCTGACTCCGAGCGCCGCACCGATGGCGGTCCAGCTATAGCCCGCGTTGCGGGCACGCCGCACGGCGAGCTCCTCCGCGGCATCGAGCTGCCTGCGCTCGTTGACGATGCGCCGGAGCTCCTTCAGTGGTGCACGTGCGCCGTCGTCGGCGCCGACCAGAGTCTTCATAGCGTCAATAATAATTGACCGAAGATGTTGACATGCCGCCGTCATGCACCGACATGAGGCGTACTGGTCGCCGCTTTGAGTTGCCCCGGGGGCGGCATACGGGCGCACGGGCGGTGTGCCTCCGGTGGCTCGGCGCCTCAGTCCCCGAGCGCCGTGCCGACCGCGCGCGCCGCCTTGATCCACTCGTGGTCACGCGGCACGTACTTGACCTTGCCGGCGACATCCTTCAGCGGTACCAGCGCGGTATCATGGCCTCGGTCGGCGACCATGACGCCGAACTTGCCAGCCGCAATCGCATTCGCCCCGGCGACGCCCAGGCGGGTTCCCAGCAGGCGGTCGGCGGCGTTCGGTGTGCCGCCGCGCTGCACGTAGCCCAGGATGGACACGCGCGCCTCCAGGCCGGTGGCGGCCTCCAGCTGCTCGGCAAGCGTGAAGGTATTGGCGCGGTGTGAGGCCTCCAAGGCCTTCACACCCTTTTTGGCCATCGCCTTCAGCTCCGGGCTGGACGCGTCCTTGACCAGTGCCTGGGCGTGGGCCAGCTCCTCGGCGTCCTTGACGCTGCGGGCGCCCTCGGCCACCGCGACCACGGAGAAGGTTGACCCATGCTTACGACGCCGCTCGATCTTCTCCGCGATCGCCTCCACCGAGTAGGGAACCTCGGGCAGCAGGATCACGTCTGCGCCGCCGGCCACACCCGCGCCCAGGGCCAGCCAGCCGGCCCGGTGGCCCATGATCTCGGTGAGGATGATGCGGTGGTGGGAGTGCGCGGTGGAGTGCAGCCGGTCCACTGCCTCGGTGGCGATTTCCAGTGCGGTGGAGAAGCCGAAGGAGCTGTCCGTATGCACGATGTCGTTGTCGATCGTCTTGGGCAGGTGGAGCACATTGATGCCCGCATCCATGAGTCGGCGGGCATTCTTCGCGGTGCCGCCGCCGCCCAGGCACACCAGCGCGTCGAGCTTGTCCTTCTCGACGTTCTCCACGATGGTCGGGATCATGTCCCGCACCTCGCCGTCCACCACCATGCGATGGACCTTGTCCCGGCTGGTTCCCAGCATGGTGCCGCCAGTGGTCAGGATGCCGGACAGGGTGGCTGCATCAAGCTCGGTGAACCGGTTCTCTGCCAGGCCGCGCATGCCGTCACGGAAGCCGATCAGCTTCCAGCCGTGCTCGGCGATAGCCGCCTTGCCAAAGCCGCGGATCGCGGCATTGAGTCCCGGGGCGTCGCCGCCGGCCGTGAGGATTCCGATACGCTTGGTTGCCATGGTGCCAAGTATGCCGCACAGCAACCTGCGGCAGGCGCGTTCCGCCGGCGCGGGCCCGGTCATTCACCCAGCGGCGGCGGGAATGCGCCACGGCGCCTACGCGTTATCCTCTCGGCGGCAGCACGCCGAGCACATCAAGCGACAGGAAGGGCAATAGCATGGCGGACCGCGCACTGCGAGGCATGACGATCGGCGCCAAGTCGATGGAGTCAGAGGAGGGCGTGGAGTTCGCCGAGCGGCAGAACATCACCTACGAGTGCCCGCTCGGGCACGTCACCACCGTCCCCATGTCCATGGAGGCGGAGATTCCGCAGACCTGGGAGTGCCCGGAATGCGGGCAGGCCGCGGCGCTGCGCGGAGAGGACGAGCCCGAGTCCGATGAGCCGAAGAAGGCCCCGCGCACGCACTGGGACATGCTGCTGGAGCGCCGCGACATCGAGGACCTGAAGGTCCTGCTGGACGAGCGCCTGGAGATGCTCCGCTCGGGCGAGATCTACCGCGAACGCTTCTGAGGCGCGCCGACCCGCTGGTAGGCGCGCCGGGCCGCCTGCCCGGCGGAAGCAGCCAGGCCCGCCAGTTGCGCGCTGCGCTTGGCAATCCCCCACTTGGTGACCAGTGCGAGCTCCTCGGAGAAGATTCCGCCAGAGAGCTTGGACTGGCCCGCCTCACGCTCCTGGAAGGTAATGGGCATCTCCACGATGCGGCCACCGGCGTCGGCGACCAGCTTGGTCATATTGACCTGGAAGCCGTAGCCGGTTGCCTCAATCTCCCCCAGATTCAGGCTTCGCAGTAACTCGGCCCGGTACACCCGGAACCCGGCGGTGGCGTCCCTGACCCGTAGCCCCAGCATGGCGTTGATGTACAGGTTGCCGCCCCGTGACAGGGCCACCCGCCGCGCATCCCAGCCGTCGGTCGCGCCGCCGGATACCCAGCGGGAGCCGATCACCAGGTCGGGGGCATCGGCCATTTCCGCGCGCTGGATCAGCAGCGCGAGGTCCTCGGGACGGTGCGAGCCATCGGCATCCATCTCGCACACCAGCTCATACCCTGAGGCCAGCGCCCAGGAGAAGCCCGCCAAGTAGGCGGGTCCCAGGCCGTTCTTCTCGGTGCGGTGGAGTACGTGAATGTGCGCATCGGCCTGCGCGCGGGCGTCGGCGAGGCGGCCGGTGCCATCAGGAGAGTTGTCGTCCACCACCAGCACGTGCGCCTGCGGCGCGGCACGCCGTACCCCATCCAGCGCGCCGGCCAGCGTCTCGATCTCGTTGTAGGTGGGGATTACCACCAGCGCCTTCACGATCCTGCTCCTGTCATCTGCTCGGCACTCGGAACGGTCACGGGCGACGCCGTCGCCGACGCCGCAGCCGTGACATACCGGAAACCATACCGGCTGCCGTCAGCAGCGCGGCGGCCACTTGCAGGGCGAGCCCGGGCAGGCCGCCCAGGCGATCCGCAACGGTAATCGAGGTGCGCAGTGGCACGTCGGCTACGAGAGCGGCCTGTGTATAGGGCTGCGTGCGCTGCTCGACGACGCCGCGCGGGTTGATGATCGCGGTGACCCCGACGGTGGAGGCCTGCACCAGGGCGCGCCCGTGGATGACGGCTTGCACCCTGCCCTGCGCCAGCTGCTGCTCTGCCTCTGAGGAGTGCAGGAAGCTGGCGTTGTTCGTGGGGATGACGATCAACTCGCCGCCCTGCTCAACGCCGTCGCGAAGGGTGTCGTCATAGGCGACCTCGAAGCAGATGCCCATGGCGAGCTTGACATCCCGGTCCTGCGCGGCGGCGTGAACGGTGAGCGTGTACGGCCCGGTGCCGGGAGCCAGATCGGTGCCGATGCGGTCGACCTGATCAGTCAGCTGCCGCAGCTGCTCACGCAGGGGAATGTACTCGGCGAAGGGCACCGGGCGGTGCTTGCGGTAGTACTCCCCCGCCCCCGCACCGGGACTCCAGACCACCATGTCGTTGTAGCGCACGCCGTCGGCATAGAGAATCGCCCCGACCAGTACCGGCGCCCCGACGGACTGGGCGGCGGAGTCCACCAGCGCGGCCGAGGCCGAGAAGTCCCGTGGATCAAGGTCGGCGGCGTTCTCCGGCCAGATCACCACGTCGAGTGTCCCCCGCCCGACGTCGCCGGCCAGCGTGCGGGTCGCCTCGGCGTGGTTGCCGGTCACCTCCAGCGCCCGGTTGAAGGCGTCCTCGAACTCCTCGGCCACGTTGCCCTGCACCGCGCCTACGCGCAGGGTGCCGTCCTGGGCGGCGCCGTCCACGGGCAGCAGAATCGGGGCGGCCGTAACCAAGCCCGCCAGGGCGGCGGCCACCAGCGCGCTCAGGTTCCGGCGGCCCCGCACGGCCCGGCCGGCCTCTGCCAGGCCGGCTCCGGCGAAGGCCACTAGCGCGCTCAGCCCAATGGCACCGCCGTAGGCGGCAAAAGGCAGCATGGGGGCGTCGGCCATGGCGAAGGCGAGCCTGCCGAAGGGAAACCCTCCCCACGGCCAGGACGAGCGCACCTCCTCCACACCGCACCACACCACGGCGAATGCCAGCATGCGTGCCAGCACGACTGCGCCGCCGCCGTGCTCGAGCCGGCCGATCCGGCCGACAAGTGCCCAGGCGGAGCCGAAGGCGGCCAGGTAGAGCGACTCCACTGCGGTCAGGGCCACCCAGCCGAGCGGGTTACCCATGGCCACCGCCGTGAAGTGCAACAGCGGAGTGAACAGGGCGAGCCCGAACACCAGCCCTAGGCCCGCCCCCACCCCGGGGCCCCGACCGCGCAGCACCGTGGCCAGCAGTGCCAGCCCCAGCGGTGCGGCCCACCACACGTTCAGTGGTGGGAAGGCCGCCCACACGGCCAGGCCGGCGCAGACCGAGCCGAGCAGCGGCAGCAGGCGCCGTATACGCGGTCTCATACG
Organism: Actinomyces sp. 594; assembly: GCF_019325145.1. NCBI lineage: Bacteria > Bacillati > Actinomycetota > Actinomycetes > Actinomycetales > Actinomycetaceae > Actinomyces > Actinomyces sp. 594. Next base: position 103,235 of record NZ_PIZC01000067.1, on the reverse strand, counting down.
GAGGACCAACTGACCACTCCCCTGTTGACATCGAGGCTGGCCTCCGCAGCCGTCATCGCGAGCCTGTTCAGGGAGTGCCCCTGCCCGGTGCCCGGGCCGGAAGTAATAGTCGCCAGCTGCCCGAGCACGTCCAGCAACTGCTTGCACCAGCGTACGAAGTCCCCGGCGGTGAGATCCGTGTCACCGAGTACCGTCGCCAGTTCCGCGCCGTCCGTCCAGGCCCGTACCGCGCCCGCTAGAGCGGGCTCAGCACCGGTGGACGGCTCTACGCGTTCGAGCGCCTCCAGGTCTCCGATGCGACGGGAGACGGCCAACTCGCGCCGCAGCACCTCCCCCAGGCGGGACCCGGGCGCAACCGGCAGCCCGCGGGAGGACGCAGCCAGCCGCGGCTCGTACACACAGGCGGACACAGCCCCGGCCAGGTCGGCGGGGCGCAAGCCGTCCCACAGGCCTTCGCGCAGGCACTCGGCCACCAGCAGGTCCCGCTCGGCGTAGACACGCGCCAGCACCTTACCGACGTTCGTCACCCGCAACTCCCCCTCGGGGCGGCCCCGGTCACTGGGCTCAAGGTATCCCAGCTCTAGGAGGACCCGGCACACGGCGTCGAACTGCCGGGCGATGGTGCCGGTGCGCCTGTCGACGCGGGCCCGCAGGCGGTCAAGCTCATCCCTGGTGCGCACCCAGCGTCGCCCAACGCGGGCGTGCTCCTCCCGGTGGGGGCAGGCATGGCAGGGATGGGCGCGCATCTCATGGCGTAGACGCTCCAGGCGCCTTCCGGCGTCCTCATCACGGTGGTGGCCGCGGCGCGAACCGCGCTCATCGGACTCGTCAAGGTCCCCGGCGCGCAGCGCATCAAGCAAGCGGTCGGCCAGCCGGTCCCGCTCCCGCGGGCGATGCGCATCCAGGTCCTCAGACACCGGCAGCGCACCCACCCGGGTCACGCCCTCGGGCGCGTTCTCGGGGGTGAGGGTGTGGACCCGCTTGTCCTCCCCCACCACTGTCAACCGCGGGGCTCCGGTGTGGTCGCTGCCCTGCGCGATGACGACGCCGTGGCGGTGGCGCCGCCCGCTCCGGAACAGGACCACGTCACCGCGGCCCAGCGCCCCGATGGTCCGGCCCGCCTCACTGCGGCGGGCGGACCGATTCCCTCGGGACTGGTCGGCCTCCGCATCACTGATGCGGCGACGCAGTAGGGCGTACTCGCCAAAGTCTCCCAGGCGGCAGGACATCTGCTGTGCCAGCGTGTCCAACTGGCGGCGCTTGCGCCGGGCCTCGGCGGCCAGCTCAACCACGCCGCGGTCGGCCTGGAACTGGGCGAAGGACGACTCCAGCACCTCCCGGGCGCGGGCACGCGGCATTCGCCCCAGGAGGTTGACCGCCATGTTGTAGGTGGGGCGGAAGGCGGATACCAGCGGGTAGGTGCGGCGGGAGGCGAGGGAGGAGACGAAGGCGGGGTCGGCGTCGTCGGTGGCCAGAACCACGGCGTGCCCCTCGACGTCGATGCCGCGCCGACCGGCCCGGCCGGTCAGCTGCGTGTACTCCCCCGGCGTGAGGCTCACGTGCGCAGAGCCGTTCCACTTGCGCAGTGACTCCAGCACCACTGTGCGAGCCGGCATATTGATGCCCAGGGATAGCGTCTCAGTGGCGTAGACGACCTTGACCAGGTTGGCGGCGAACAGCTCCTCCACGGTCTCCTTGAACACCGGCAGCAGGCCCGCATGATGGGCGGCCACCCCCCGGGTCAGGGCATTGGCCCAGGTATGGAAGCCCAGAACGCCCAGGTCCCCGGCGGGGATCTCCGCGGTCCGCCGGTCGATGACCTCACGGATGCGGCGCGCCTCCTCACCAGTGGTCAGGTCAACCCCGTGGCTGACGGCCTCGCGAACGGCGTTCTCACAGCCGACGCGGGAGAACACGAAGACAATCGCGGGCAGCAGGTCTGCGCGATCCAGAGCGCTTACGACCGCAATCCGCGACGGCGCACGCAAGTGGGCGGTGCGGGCACCACCATCGCCACGGTACCGCGGGCGCGTCTGGCCGGCGGCGCGCGCCCACCGGCCCCTGCGCCCGCCGCGGTAGCCGGAGCCCGCCGACGGCGCGTCCCCCGCAGCGGCTCGGCGCGCATCCCTAACGGCCCGCAGCAGGTCCGGGTTGAGCGGCGGCTGGGTGGAGGAATGCGCCTGGTCGCGGGCCGAATCGGGTGCGTCGGACAGCGAGTACAGGGGCAGCAGGCGGCGTCCAACCAGCATGTGCTGGGTCAGGGGCACCGGGCGGTGCTCGGAGACCACCACGGCCGTTCGCCCCCGCACCTGCTCGAGCCAGTCCCCGAACTCCTCCGCGTTCGAGACTGTCGCGGACAAGGAGACCACCTGCACCTCGGGAGCCAGGTGGATGATGACTTCCTCCCAGACCGGGCCGCGGAAGCGGTCCGCCAGGTAGTGCACCTCATCCATGACCACGTAACCCAGCCGATCCAGGTCCCGCGCCCCGGAGTAGAGCATGTTGCGCAGCACCTCAGTGGTCATCACGATCACATCCGCATGTGGATTAACTGAGGTATCGCCGGTGAGCAGACCGACTTTCTCGGCGCCGTGCCGGGCCACCAGATCCAGGTACTTCTGGTTCGACAGGGCCTTAATCGGGGTGGTGTAGAAGGCCTTGAGACCCTTCGCCAGCGCCAGATGCACGGCGAATTCACCCACGACTGTCTTGCCGGCGCCGGTAGGTGCCGCCACCAGCACGCCCTCGCCCGCCTCCAGGGCGCGGCAGGCCTCATTCTGGAAGTCGTCGAACGGGAAGTCGTAAGTGGCTGCGAAACCGGCGAGCTCTGTGCGTGACTCCGCCTGACGACGACGTGCGGCGGCGTAGCGTTGTGCGGGTGAGCTCATGAGTCAAGCCTATGCGCAGCTGCGGGCTGCTCCCGCAGGCTTGGGGCGGGCCGGTGCCGGTCAGGCGTTGGAGGCGGTTTCGGCAAGGGCTGCATCCAGGGCCGCGTCCTCCTCGGCACGGCGCTTGGCGACCCGCTTGTCGTGGCGGATGGAGATGTAGCAGGCCAGGAAGTACAGGCCGGTGATCGGAATCGCCATGAAGATCATCGACCAGGGATCCGGCAGCGGGTTGGCGAAGGCCATGAAGGTGAAGATACCGATCACCGCCCAGCGCCAGCCCTTGAGCATGGTGCGCCCCTTCATCACCCCGAGCCGGTTGAGGGCCACCATGACCTCCGGGAGCAGGAACGCGGCTCCGAAGGCCAGCACCAGGCGCAGCACGAAGGACAGGTACACCGAGGCGTCCATAATGCCGGTGGCGGAGTCGGTGTTAGGGATGAAGCCGGTGAGGATCACGGCTGCGTGCGGCATGATCCACATGCCCAGTGCGCAGCCGGCGGCGAACAGCAGTAGCCCCACAACCCCGAAGACCCAGGTGTACGCCTTCTCCTTGCGTGTCATCCCCGGGCCCACATAGGCGAAGAACTCGTAAATCCACAGTGGTGACGCCAGCAGTACACCCAGCCAGATGGACACCCGCAGCCGCATGTCGAAAGAGGACAGCATCGTGGAGAAGTTGATGTTGAGGTTTGCGCCGCGGGCATTGGCGACCTCAACCGGGTGGGTGATGAACTGGTATACGGAGTCGTAGAGGAAATAGCCGACTACCGCCATGACGGTGATGCCGATGGCCGAGACGAACAGCCGGTTGCGCAGCTCGCGCAGGTGGTCCCCGATAGACATGATCGCCTCGGGGTTCTCCTTGCGCCTGCGGCCGGGCAGCTTCGGCATGTGCGGCACGTTCTACTCCTCCCGGGTACTGGTGGCCGGATGCGCTGCAAGCGGGACCGGACGGGCCCGGTCCCAGCGGCGAGATGTCCACGGCGCTCGGCCCGCAGCGCGTTCACGGCACCGCGCGCCGCGGCATCACTGCTGGACGGTACCGTCCGTGTACGGCTGCGGCTGCTGCGGAGCGGCCTGGCCCGGCTGGGTGGGCTGGGTGTAGTAGGTGCCCTGCTGCGGCTGCTGAGGGATCTGGGCCGGCGGCTGCTGGACCGCCGGGGCGTCCTCGTCCTCGCGCAGCTCCTTGACCTCCTTCTTGAACACCTTCATGGACTTGCCGATGCTTCCGGCGATCTCAGGCAGCTTGTTTGCGCCGAAGATGAGGAGAATGAGGACAAGCAGAACGACGATGTGCGTGGGCTTGATCACGACGCTGCTCCTTTCGTGGGGCTCGCAACTGGATGAGCCCGCGTGGTACGCCATGAGTCTAGCGTTTCGCCGGTGGGGCCCGAGCACCGGGCGACGGTGTTCCACCCTAGGCGTATCAACCTCAATTGCGGTGCACCTGAGCATCCAGCGCCAGGGCACGGCGCGCCGCCGCACCGGCGGCGGCGGTGAGATCCGCGGGCGCGGCGTGCCTCAGGTGCCTCCCGGCTGACAGCAGCAGTCCGATCAGCCAGGCCTGGTCGCGGCCCCTCACCCGAATGTGCAGCACGCCGTCCTCAGCAATGGACACCTGCTCGCAGGGGACCTGCTCGACTAGCCAGCGCCCCGATGGCTTCAGGCTGAGGCACAACTCCGGATCGGGGTCATGCTTGCTCCCGCGGCGGCGATGCGCCGTGGCCTGCACCGGCAGCACTTGCGCCGCCAGGATGCGATCGAGCCGGAAGGAGCGCTCCGCTCCGGCACTCAGGCACCAGGCCCGCAGCGTCAGGTGCGTGCCGTCACTGGTCAGTTCCAGCGGGTCGACATCACGTTCAGAGCGAGTATCGGTAGCGGAGACATACGTCAGATGCAGGCGCCTTCCCTCGGCCAGGGCACGGCGCACGGTTACCAGCACAGTGGAATGCGGGCCCGGCGCGGCGACGGGCGCGTCAGCGGCGGCGCCCAGGGCCTGGCGCAGGACCGCCCGGGTGCGGCTCAGCGTCGCCAGGGCCTGCGGGTCGTCGGCCAGCACGCCGATGAGGACCTCCAGCGACAGCAGCAGGGCGACCGCCTCACGGTGGGACAGGCGAACGGGCCGGTCCAGGCCGAGTGGCTCGGTCAGGCGCAGGCGGCCCGCCTCGAAGTCGGAGGCGGAGAAGTCGACCAGCTCATCGGGCATGCCGCCGGGCAGGCCCGATACCCACAAGGTGTCCACATCCTTGCGTATCGTCTCCGGTGTGACGCCGAAGTGCGCGGCTGCCTGCGCGAAGGTGGCGCCGTCGTGCTCAGCCACCCAGGCGGGCAGCGCCAGCAGGCGTACTAGTCGGTCCGTGGAGCTGGGCCGGGCCACTTCAGTCCTCCTCCGGCTGCGGTGGGGCGGACAGCGCGGCGACGGCGTTCAAGTGCTCCAGAACGTCCTGGCGCAGCTGCGCGGGTGCCAGCACGACGACGGCGTCCGCGAGCGCGGCCAGGGCTCCGGCGAAGGCGAAGCGATCAGTGAACGTGACATTGATTACGTCCCACTGCTGGGGAAGGCGCCGGGCCAGGTCCCCAAGTCGTTGTCCGGGCACTGGGGGCAGCTCTCGCGGTGCTGGGCCGTCCGCCAGCTCGGCGGCGCTGTAGCTCACTAGCGCGCGCGAGCGCAGCTGCAGGGCGCGTCCGGGCGCAACCGCGATCAGCGCCTGCGCCGTGACGGGTGCGGTGATTTCGGGCGCGGGAAAGGCCCCGGCTCCGGATACCACGGACACCGGTCCGACCACACGGGCCAGACGGAACGTGCGCTGCTGCCCGGAGGCCCGGTCCAGTCCGTCCAGGTACCAGGCGCCTTCACTCATGCGCATCCGGTGCGGCTCTACTATGCGGGCACTCACCCGCCCGGAGTTGGCGGAGGCGTATTCGAAGCTCACCCGACGCCGTTCCCGGACGGCGGTGGCCAGTTCCGCGGGAACCTGCCCGCCGGAGACATCACTGCCCAGGTCGATGCTCAGGTCCGGCAGTGAGTCGGCGGCGTCGTCGACGCCGGCCACGGCCCGGATCTTCGTCAGCGCATGGCGGGCGGCGGGGGTCAGGGCCCCGGAGCGCCAGGCTGAGGCTGCCAGCTCCACGGCGGCGGCCTGCTGCGCGGTCAGTGTCAGGTCAGGCAGCGCGTAATCGGCCTCGGTGATGCGGTAGCGCGCCTGGTCCGCCTGCCCGGTGGTGGTGATGTCGATGCCCAGTTCCCGCAGCACGTCCTTGTCCCGTTCGAACATGCGGTCGGCTGAGCTGCCGCCCTCGGGATCGTATCCGGCAACCGACCCGATGATCTGTGCCTTGGTCATACCGGAGGCGGTGTTGCGCAGCGCCAGCAACAGGTTGACCTGGCGCTCCTCGGTGGGGATGGCCGTGGGCTCGGGGCGCGGCGCGGGTTCGGACACGGGGCCAGCGTATGCGCAGCGCGGGTCCGCAGCGATCGGAACACCCGGGTGGCTTAGGGTGGTTCCATGATGTGGCGTGACGGGGACGTGCTCGCGGTGCGGGAGGTCTGGGGGCAGTCCGGGAGGCGCTGTGCCGAGCTGGAGGTGCGCATCGTCTCGGCCCCGCCGGGTGCTGCCGTGCTGGGCGCCGGCGAGCCGTGCCGGGCGATCGCCTACGAGTCCGTGACCGGGCTGCCGGAGCCCGGGGAGTGGGTACGCCTGGAGGTGTCCGCCCTGGCCCGTGGCCTGGGCACCGGGGGGCACGGCATGGTCACTGCGCGGCCCGGCATACTGCCGGCGGATCCGGAGCCGGGCGGTCACCTGGTCAAGGCACGTTACATGCCCGACCAGGTCATGGTTACCGGCGTGGATGAGCAGAACACCCCGCTTCACTCGCGGCTGTCGGCCCCTATTGACGCGCTGACGCTGGCCGGCGCGCCGGTGGTGATCGCCGATCTGCATTCCTCCCTGCCCGCCATCCTGGCCGGGCTGCTACGCCCGGATCTTGACCCGGCGCTTGACCCGTTCCCTGAGCGCTTCTCTCCGGGCGCGGGCCCCGATGCGGCGGCGCCGCCCCTCCGAGTGGCGTACGTGATGACTGACGGGGGCGCGCTGCCGCTGCCCTACTCGCGCTCGGTTGCCGGGTTACAGGCGGCCGGGGCGCTCGTCGGCACCGTCAGCGTCGGCCAGTCGTGGGGCGGGGACCTGGAGGCGGTGAGCATCCACAACGGCCTACTGGCCGCCCGCCTCGTGCTGGAAGCGGACGTGATCGTCGTCACCCAGGGACCTGGCAACCTGGGTACGGATACGCCCTGGGGCTTCTCCGGGGTCGCCTGTGGTGACGCCGTGAACGCCGCAGCCGCACTGGGCGGTCGGCCGGTCGCCTGCCTGCGGGTGTCGCAGGCGGACGCCCGCCTGCGACACCGGGGAGTCTCTCATCATTCGATCACCGCCTACGGGCGCGTGGCAATGGCGGCCGCCGACGTCGTCGTGCCCGAGCTGCCCGGCGCACTGGGGACGCGGATCGCCGAGCAGGCCGCCGCCCTGTGCGGTCCCCGCGAGCTGGGGGCCGCGCACCGCTTGGTGAAGGTGGCGGTTGGGGGCCTGTATCAGGCGCTGGCAGACATGCAGCAGGCGACCGGGGTGCGGCTGAGCACCATGGGCCGCGGGCTCGATCAGGACGAGGCTGCCTTCCTGGCGGCGGCCGCCGCCGGCCGTCACGCAGCCCGACTGGTATACGAGCCCGCCGGGCGCGTCCCGCAGGATTGAGCGCGGTGCGTGCCCGTGGCGGGGCTGCACTACGCTGGGCCCATGAAGACCTTTGAGGACCTATTCGCCGAGCTGCAGGACAAGGCCGCTTCTCGCCCTGCCGGTTCCGGCACAGTTGAGGAGCTGGACCGCGGCGTGCACTTTATCGGCAAGAAGCTGGTGGAGGAGGCCGCCGAGGCGTGGATGGCCTGTGAGCACGAGTCTGACGCGGCGGCCTGCGAGGAACTCAGCCAGCTGCTGTACCACGCCCAGGTGATGATGCTGGCCAAGGGCTACACGCTCGAGGACGTTTACCGCTACCTGTGAGGCCAGGGTACGCCGGGCCCCGCATGATCCATCACCCCCACTGACCACGCTTTCAAGCTCCACTACACAGTCAAGGAACAACGTGCTGCGCATCGCCGTGCCCAATAAGGGCTCCCTGTCCGAGCCCGCCACCACCATGCTCGCCGAGGCGGGCTACCGCACCCGCCGCTCCGGTAGGGAGCTCGTCCTGGTCGACGACGCCAACCAGGTCGAGCTGTTCTTCCTGCGCCCGCGCGACATCGCCGTCTACGTCGGCCAGGGCACCGTCCACGCCGGTGTCACCGGCCGCGACCTGCTGCTGGACTCGGGCGTGGAGGCGATTGAGCACCTGCCGCTCGGCTTTGCCCGCTCCACGTTCCGCTTCGCCGCGCCCGCAGGCACCATGAGCGCGCTTGGTGATATCGAGGGCAAGCGCGTGGCGACCTCCTACGACGTGTTGGTGCGCAACTTCCTGGCGGAGCAGGGGATCAACGCCCAGACCGTGCACCTGGACGGTGCCGTGGAGTCCTCCGTGCAGCTGGGGGTGGCGGACCTGATCGCCGACGTTGTCGAGACCGGGTCGACCCTGCGGGCCGCGGGCCTGGAGACCTTCGGGGAGCCGATCCTGGCCAGCGAGGCGGTGCTGATCACCACCGAGCAGTACCGCGACGAGCCCGGCCTGGCCACGCTCGTACGCCGCCTGGAGGGGGTGCTGCGGGCCCGCTCCTACGTGCTGGTGGACTATGACATCCCCATGAACCGGATGCACCTGGCCAGCGAGATCACCCCCGGCATTGAGTCCCCCACCGTCTCGCCGCTGCAGAACCCCGACTGGGTGGCGGTGCGGGCGATGGTGCCCCGCAAGGACGCCAACCGCGTCATGGATGAGCTCTACGCAATCGGGGCGCGCGCCATCCTCGTGTCCTCCCTGGTGGCCTGCCGACTGTAAGCCCCGCCAGGATCCCACCGGGCGCTGGGTCAGGCAGTGAGCAGCGGGTCGCAGACGGCGTCTGAGGTCACGGTGGTCTCGCCGAGCAGGCCGCGGTCGGCGAGGAAGTCGATGGTCTCCCCCACCTGCTCGGGCACCAGCGCGCCCACCACCGTGTTCTCGCTGGGACGCACCAGCTCACCCGTGGCCACGGCCACCTCGCGCGCATTGTCCGCCTGCGTGGAGTCGACCAGGTCGGGCACGTACTCCTTGGTGGCCGCCACGGCGGCATCGGGGTCATCCACGAACTTGGTCATCCCGACTGCGGAGGCCGCAACTGCCGCCTCCAGCTCGCCGCGGCGGTCGGCGAGCACCTGCGGGGTGGTGATCAGGGAGGCGCCCAGCAGCGGCACCTCCTCGCCGATGGCGAGCACCCGCACCGGGGTGCCGTTCTGGGAGATTTGGACGGCGTCGTTGTTGGAGAATCCGGCGATCGCGTCGACCTTGCCGCTGGAGAGGGCGGCCTGCTGGGTGTAGCCGATCTCCTGCACGTCGACGTCGTCCTCGCTCAGCCCTGCGGAGGACAATGCCACTAGCACCGAGTACCAGGTCTCCCCCGTTTTTCCGGGGGTGCCGATCGTCTTGCCGGCCAGGTCGGCCAGCTCGGTGACGTCGGACTCCTCGGGGACGATGATGCAGCCCGGGTAGCGCTGGTAGTAGCCGCCGATGATGACCAGCTCATTGCCATTGGACGCGGCCACGATGGCCTCGTCACCGCCCGCCACCACCACGTGCTCGGTCCCGGCCAGCAGGGCGTCGAACTGTCCCTCCTGCTCCCCATGGTGGCGCAGGGAGACGCCCGGCGCGTACTCGCCGTCGGCCAGCGCCAGGTAGAAGGGCGCGAACTGCACGTTCGGGGTGTAGGTCATGCCGATCACCAGCCCGGAGGCGTCGGCGGAGGCGGAGACGTTGGAGCTCCGGGCGCCGCTGCCCGAGGCGCAGGCGGCGAGCAGGCCTACGGCGCCCGCACCCATGGCGGTCAGAACTGTGCGGCGGCTCGGAGCCGGGCGCGGGGTAAGAGCGGGCATGAGGTTCCTTTCGGTGCCGTGCGGCGGTTAGAAGATTCGGACGGGCAAAACAGAGGGAATCGGTCGGTGGGTGTTTGCGCGAGGGGGCCGGTGGTGCCGGCTCAGGTGGCGCGGCGCCCCCGCATCGAGGCGACGACGCGGCTGCGCCGCTCCAGCTCGTGCAGCACCCAGTGGATGGTGGTGGCGATGACGCAAAGCACCACGATGGTGGAGAACAGCCCGGTGGTATCGACCGTCTGGCGCTGGGAGGCGAGCACCATGCCCAGGCCCTCCCCGCCCATAGTCATCTCGCCGATCACGGCGCCGGTGACGGACAGGGTGAAGCCGGTGCGCAGGCCGGAGAGGATCGAGGGCAGCGCCATGGGCAGCTCCATGTAAATGAGCATGCTCACTCCGTGGGCGCCGTCCAGGCGGGCGGCGTCAATGACATCGGTATCCAGTCCACGCAGGCCCAGCAGGACCGTGACGGTGATGGGGAAGAAGACCATGAGCACGCACAGGACCACGGTCGGCACCGTCCCGTAGCCGATCCACACCACCAGTAGCGGGGCAATGGCGATGGCTGGAACTGCCTGGGACGCCGCCACATACGGCAGGACGGCGCGGGAGAAGCGGCGGGAGCGGTACAGGGTCCAGGCCAGGGGCAGCGATAGGGCGGCGGCGGCCAGGCAGCCGAGCAGCGCCTCCCGCAGGGTCACCCAGGCGTATCCGGCCAGGCCGCCCTGGGTGAAGGCGAGCACCAGGCGGCGGGCGACGTCGAGGGGGCCGGGCAGGAAGACCGGCGGGATCAGTCCGGCGCGGGTAATCGCCCACCAGGCCAGCAGCAGCATGGCCCCAAGCGTCACGGGCGGGCTCAGCAACGGTCGCAGCAGGCAGGGCGATCCGATGTGCGGGCTCCGCGGCGCGCGGGCGGCCTCGCGTTCGGCCACGCCGAGGCCGATGCTGGCGACGGTGGCGCTCGTCATGCACAGTGTCCTCTCCGGCTCCCCCGGAGCACCCACCCCGGGGCACTCCGGGGTGACGGGCGGTACGCGCGTAGCGCCGCACGGCGCGGGCCCCTGCCTACAGCCGGGATGCGCCCGCATGGGAGCGCACCACGATCCGCCGACGCCGGACGCGCGCCACGTGTCTCCTCCCATCCGGACTTTAACCGTCGGTACCGGAATTCCACCGGCTCAGCCGACCGCGCCCACCCTGCGGGTGGATGCGGTCGGGTCGCGGACTGTCACCGCCGGTTCGGGCTTTCACCGACCCCGGAGCACGTTGTATGCATCTCCGACATTAGCGGCTGGTGACGGCAGCGGCAACCCCGCTCACCACTCCGAAGTCTTTTGCACATACGCGGCTAAGTGCACCAGGACGCGGACCGTGGACGTGTTCGCCGCTGCTCACCATTCCGTCGGGGCCAGGCGCCACGGGAATGCTGCCGCTCCGCCGCCGGGGTCGTCGGCGTCGAACAGGCCGGGCAGCCGCCGCCCGCAGTGCCGGCAGCAACCCGCCGTATCCAGCTCGTAGGTCTCCACCGTGTAGCCATGGCGAGCGATAACCGCCTGCCCGCAGCCCGGGCACAGGGTCGTCGCGCCCTCCCCGCTACGCACATTGCCGAGGTACACGAAGCGCAGCCCCGCGTCCAGCGCCGCGCGGCGGGCCCGGCGCAGGGTCGCCACCGGCGTCGGCGGCCGGTCCAGCATGCGGTGGGCGGGATGGAAGGCCGTCAGGTGCAGCGGCGTGTCCGCACCAAGTGCGCTAACCACCCAGGCGGCGAGCTGACCGACCTCCTCGGGCGAGTCGTTCAGGCCCGGGATGAGCAGCGTGGTCAGCTCCAGCCAGGCAGTGGTGCGCTCGCGCACGCGCACCAGCGTGTCCTGCACGTCCCGCAGCCGCGCGCCGGTGACCTTCCGGTAGAAGTCCTCGGTGAAGCCCTTGAGGTCAATGTTCGCGGCGTCGACGGCGCCGAACAGCTCCAGCGCCGGCTGGTCGCAGATCCACCCGGCGCTGACCGCGTAGGCCAGCAGCCCGCGCTCGTGGCAGGCGCGGGCAGTGTCGATGGCGTACTCGGCGAAGACCACCGGGTCGTTGTAGGTGAAGGCGACGGCGCGGGCACCCAACCGGGCGGCCTGATCGGCGATGCGGTCCGGTGGGGCGTCCACGCTCAGCACCTCGGTGGAGCGGGCTGTGGAGATCTCCCAGTTCTGACAGAACTTGCACGACAGGTTGCAGCCTGCGGTGCCGAAGGACAGCACTGAACTGCCGGGGTGGACGTGGTTCAGCGGCTTCTTCTCAACCGGGTCCAGGCACACACCCGTGGACCGGCCATAGGCGGTCAGCACAATCCGCTCCCCGTTGCGCCGCCGCACGAAGCAGAAGCCGCGCTGTCCCTCCCGCAGGCGGCAGTGGCGCGGGCACAGGTCGCACTGCAGCCGCCCGTCCGGCAGCGGGTGCCACCAGCGGGCCGTGTAGCCGGCGTCCCCACCTGCGGTGCCCGGCCGGGAGATGGGCGGGGCGGAGGCGGTCATGACTCCTCCCAGGCGCGGACCCGGTAGGTCTCCGCGACCAGTTCCGCATCCCAGAATCCGGCGGGCCAGCCGGCCTTGCGCTTGAGCCGGCGCAGGAATTCGGCCGGGTCGGGCAGCTCATCCCATACCTGCGGCAGGAAGGTGGCGCGCCGGGCCCCCAGCGACAGCACTACGCCGTCGACGCCGGGGCGCAGGCGGCGGAGCAGCTCCTGCTCCTCATGGACCTCCAGGCGTTCCGGCGTACTCAGCACCGACACCTCCAGGCTCAGGGCCGGCAGCTCCGTGGCCGTGACGGGAGGAAACCGCGGGTCGCGCAGGGCGGCGGCAACGGCGTTGGCCACGACGTCCTCGCCAAGCGGTCGGCGCGCCTCCAGCGAGCCGATGCAGCCGCGCAGAGAGCCGTCCGCGCTGCGCAGGGTTACGAAGGCGGCACCGGGACGATCCAGCCAGTTGGGCCCCTCCCCCGCCGGCAACTCGGCGGGATCGCCGGCCTCGGCGCCCACGGCGCGGGCGATCGCCCGGCGTGCCAGCGGCAGCAGCGTGTCTCCGGCGTCGGCGGGCGGCTCGGTCGCCTGTGTATCCGCGGCTGCCACGGTGACGGCAGGTTCGTCCCCTGCGGTGGGCGCCTCGTGGAGGGCGACGGCGCAGTAGCCGACCACCCGGTCCGGGTTACCGGCGGTGTCGGCCGATGTGCACCGCCCCAGCAGTTCGGCGCGCATGCCGTGCTCCTGCGCGGCCAGAAGCATGCCGTTCAACGGGGTGGCGCCGCAGGCGCGGTCGTGCGGGATGGTGGAGTCCAGTGCCAGGATGCGCGCAACGGTCTCCGTGTCAACCGCTATTGCCAGGTCCTGCGGCAGGTAGTGGGACAGGTCGGAGGAGATGATGATGACGGTCTCCGGCCCGCCCCACAGTGCACTGATCACGTCGGCAACGGTGCGGGCCGAGGCGTCGCCGGCCGCCAGTGGCACCACTGTTACATCGCCGAGCACCGTCTGGATGAAGGGCAGCTGCACCTCCAGGGAGTGCTCCTGGGCGTGTACCTCCGGCGCGGTGCTCACCCCGGGCAGGGTGGCTGCCTGGGCGCAGCCGGCAGCGTCAGCCTCCAGCACTCCCAGGGGCGTGGCCAGCTGGTCCGCGCCAGGCAGGGCCAGCCCGCGCACCGGCACTCGGTGGGTGGGGCCGAGCAGCACCACTCGGGTGATGCGCCCCCGGCCTGCCTCCAGGCGCGCGTAGGCGCGCGCCGCCATGGGGCCGGAGTAGATGTAGCCGGCGTGCGGGACAACGAGGGCCTTGGGCACGGTCACGTGCCCAGGCAATTGGGTGCGTTCCTGGGTGAGCAGGTCGGCGAGCGCGCGTTTCAGGGCGCGGTCGTCCCCGGGGTAGAAGCTTCCGGCGACGGCTGGACGGCGGACGATCTTCATAGCGTTCTCTCCCTTGAGCACCACCAGGATACTCCGGTTCGGTACGCGCAGGCCGGGCCCCCAGTCCGGCGGGTGTCAGCGGGCGGCGGCCACCGCGGCCTCGAACTCGTCGGCAACCGCCGCATCGGGATGCCCCGCCCGCGAGACCAGCCAGGCTGCCAGGGCATTGGCGGCGAAGCCGGGGGCGAGCTCGTACAGGTCGAAGATGCCGCCGGGACCGCCGGAGACATTGCCCCACACCATTACCACCGCGGCGCCGGCGAGAATCCCGACGAATGCGCCCGTGGCAGTCAGCCGCTTCCAGTACAGGCACAGCAGGACTGTAGGGCCGAATGAGGCGCCGAAGCCCGCCCACGCGAAGGCGACCAGCGCCAGGATCGTGTCATTGGGCGTCCACGCCATTGCGGCGGCGATCACGGCTACGGCCAGTACGGCGAAGCGGGAGTACATGACCAGGCGGCGCTGCGAGACCTGCCGGCGGAATACGTGCCGGTACAGGTCCTCGATCAGGGCGGAGGAGGTGACCAGCAGCTGGCTGGAGATGGTGGACATGATCGCAGCCAGGATGGCGGCCAGCATGAATCCGGCGATAAACGGGTGGAACAAGAGCTGGCCCAGGGCGATGAACACGGTCTCCGGGTTGGCCAACGCGCCCCCGTCGCGCTGGAAGATGGCTACCCCGACGATGGCGGTGGCGGCGGCGCCGGCGACGGCGAACAGCATCCACCCGATCCCGATGCGGCGCCCGGAGAGCGCCTCCTGGGGGCTGCGCAGAGCCATGAAGCGCACGATGATGTGCGGTTGCCCGAAGTAGCCCAGGCCCCAGGCTAGGGAGGAGACGATTCCAATCACGGAGGTGGTGGGGCCCAGCACCGCCCAGTAGTGCGGGTCAACCTCGCTGACCGCGTGCAGGGCCGGTCCGAGCCCGCCGAGCCGGATCACTCCCACAATGGGCACGGCAACAAGCGCGGTGACCATCATGATGCCCTGCACCAAGTCCGTGTATGACACCGCCAGGAATCCGCCGACCAGCGTGTACATCACCGTGATGGCGGCAACCAGCGTCAGCCCGAGCCGGTACTCCATCCCGAAGGACGACTCGAAGAACGTGCCGCCGGAAACCATGCCGGAGGAGACGTAGAAGGTGAAGAACACGACGATTACGCCGCCACTGGCCCAACGCAGCAGGTGCCGGTCGTCGTGCAGGCGGTTGTCCAGGAAGCTGGGAATCGTGATGGAGTCGTGAGCGACCTCCGTATAGGAGCGCAGCCGGGGCGCCACGTACCGCCAGTTCAGCCAGGCGCCCGCCGTCAGCCCGACGGCGATCCATGCCTCCACCAACCCGCCGGCATATAACGCGCCCGGCAGCCCCATCAGCAGCCAGCCGGACATGTCGGAGGCGCCTGCGGACAGTGCGGTGACCGCGGGCCCGAGCCCGCGGTCCGCCAGCATGTAGTCGTCCAAGGAGTCGTTATGACCGTACGCCCACCAGCCGATCGCCACCATTCCGACGAAGTAGATGATCATGGAGATGGCTTGGAAGGTTGTCTCGGTCATGATTCTCCTACGGGGGTGGGGGGCCTACAACCTGCCGCAGTTTAAGCGAGGCCGCGGCGTCGGCGTCGGCGAGTACCACTTCGGGGGCCTTACCGGTGCCGGCGGCCGCGTACGCGGCGACCAGTCCCTCCACCAGGGCACCGCCGGAGAGCCGCACGCGCGCGGCCAGTTCCGGTTCCAGCAGCTCCAGGGCCATCTGCGCGCTGAGCACACCACTGCCCAGGTCTGCCAGGACCACCACCCCACTTCCGTCGTCGGCACGCTCGATCGCCGCCATGATCTCGGTGGCGTCAGTGCCCAGGGTGCCGTCGGGTAGTCCCGCCGCCACCTCCAGCGGCGCGTCCAGGCCCGGAATCAGAGCTGTTGCGAGCGCCACCGCGGCGTCTGCGAGCGGGCGCGAATGGGAGACGACGACGATGCCCGTCATGCGGCGTCAGCCGCGGTTCCGGAGACGACGTCGGCAAGCGCCTGCATGATCAGGGCGGTGGAGGCGGCGCCGGGGTCGACGTGGCCGACCGACCGCTCCCCCAGGTAGGAGGCGCGCCCCTTCTTCGCCAGCATGGGCGCGGTGGCCGCGCGGCCCGCATCCGCAGCGGCCGCTGCCTGCTCGACTGCGGCCGCCAAGGCTGAACCGGTCTCCGCCGGGGCGGGTGCCGCTGCACCGGTACGCAAAGCGCTCAAGGCAGGATTCCAGGCGTCGATCATGGTCTTGTCGCCGGACTCGGCGTTACCGCGCTGCACAATGCCGCCGATCCCGGCGGCCACGGCCTCCGCCAGGGCGGCCACGTCCAGGGACTGCTGGCCGGCGCAGGCGGTGGACATGCGCAGGAAGAACGTGCCGTACAGCGGGCCGGCGGCTCCGCCGACCTTAGAGATCAGTGCCATGGCGGTCTGCTTGAGCACCGCCGCCGGGGTCTCCGGCTGCTCGGGCAGCGCCTCGACCGCGGCGGCAAGACCACGTTTCATGTTCGCGCCGTGGTCGGCGTCGCCGATGGCCGCATCCAGGGCGGTCAGCTCATCGGCGTGGGTGGAGATCAACTGGCTAGTACGGCGGATCCAGGCGGCGACGTCGGCTGCGCGAAGCGCGGTCAGGGGGGTTGGTGCGTTCACGGTCATATTCTCAGATCCCCCAACGTAGTCCGGGCGTGTTTACCGGGGCGTCCCACAGGCGCAGCAGCTCCGCGTCGGCGCGCACGAGCGTGAGGGAGCAGCCTGCCATGTCGAGGCTGGTGATGTAGTTGCCCACCAGGGAACGCTCAACCTTGACGCCGGCGCGGTCAAGAATCTTGGCGACCTCCCCGTACATGAGGTAGAGCTCCAGCAGCGGAGTGGCACCCATCCCGTTGAGGAAGGCGATCACCCCGGTACCGTCGCCTTCGGGAAGCTCGTTCATGACGGGCTCAGTCAGGCGGGCGGCGATCTGCGAGGCGGGCGCGATCTTCTCCCGGTGCCGGCCGGGCTCGCCGTGGATGCCGATGCCGATCTCGATCTCATCATCAGGTAGATCGAAGGAAGGCTTTCCGTTGGCTGGGACCGTGCAGGAGGTGAGGGCGACGCCCATGGAGCGGCCTGCCTCGGAGGTGCGCCTGGCCACGGCGGCGACGTCGGCGAGCGAACGGCCCTCCTCCGCAGCCGCTCCGGCGATCTTCTCCACGATCACGGTTACGCCCACGCCCCGGCGGCCGGCGGTGTAGAGGGAGTCCTCCACCGCCACGTCATCAGCAGTGACCACGGTGGCGACCTCGATACCCGACTCGGCGGCGACCAGCTCGGCGGCCATGTCAAAGTTCATGACGTCACCGGTGTAGTTCTTCACGATGTGCAGTACGCCCGCGCCCCGGTCGACCTCGGCGGTGGCCGCGGAGACCTGGTCGGGTACCGGCGAGGTGAAGATCTCGCCGGCGCAGGCGGCATCAAGCATGCCGGCTCCGACGAAGCCACCGTGGAGCGGCTCGTGGCCGCTGCCGCCTCCGGAGACAATGGCTACCTTGCCCTCGTCCTTGGGGACGGCGCGATAGACGATGTGCCGGTCGATGTCGACCCGCAGGCTGTCGGGGTGTGCCGCGGCCATCCCGGCCAGCGCGTCGGTCACTACCCCTTCGACGGAGTTGATCAACTTCTTCATGACAGAACTGTACCGCGAATGAGGCGCCGGTCACGGCCGAGACCGGGTACAGCGTCCGCTTCGGTACGCGACCGGTCCGACCGGTCCCGCACATACCGCCCGGCTGCCGGAGGACAGGTGCCGCGGGCTGGGCAGTGACGCGCACCCAGTGACGCCTAGTCAGCGACTGTATTCAGAGACTGCACTCAGAGACTGCACTCAGCGGCGGGTGCACAGCACGACAGCGGCAGCCCAGTCGCCGTCGTGAGTCAGGGACACGGGCCAGCGCTCCGGGGCTGCTGCGCCTGCGCCCAGGGAGCCGGCCACATGGGCGGCAATGGCCCCGGTCAGGCGCAGCGAGGGACGCCCCCAGCGGTCTGTAACAGTTTCGATCTCCCGCCAGTCGACCGTCTCCGCGGGCAGCTGCGGTGCCACCGCCCGGCCGGCGTGGACATTGGCTGCCTGGGACCAGGCCTTGATGAAGGCCTCCTTCGCGGCCCAGCGCCCGGCCAGGTGCTCGGCCTGCGCCGAGCCGGTGGCGTCGGCGCGGCGGGCGACGTCGCGCAGCTCGCGAGGGGTGAAGGTCCGCTCGGCGAAAACAGTGCCCGGCTGTTCCAACTGCTCGGCCAGGCCGGGGACATGCACCAGGTCCACCCCAACGCCGAGCACGCCCTTCACCTCAGGGACCTGGGGCGGGCTGGGCTGGCTCATGGCTCCAGTATCTCGCACCATCCGGCGGGCCGGCGCATGGTGACCACGGGCAGCACACCGCGCCACAGTGCGTCCGAACCCGGAACTGCTTGGAATCCGAGTCAAATGTAGTGGCCTGCGTGCTCGCAATGCCGAGCGCGCGCCGGGGGCTTGGCCGCGGTGCCTCGGGCGTCCTAGAAGCCATGACCTCAAGGTTCCCAAAGCTGTGGAAACAACGCACTACCTTCGCGTGGGGGCTCGTACATTCTGGCCGCCGATTCGGCACACATTGTGACGGTTCGTACCTTCTGGTCTGCGATTCGTACTTTCTGACGACGGTACGTACATCTAGGTGCCGAACCGTCGCATAAAAGTACGAATCGTCGGTGCAAAGGTGCGAACCGTCAACCATAGGTACGAACTGTCAATACACAGACCACCATGAGCACGAACCCCGCAGGAAACGCCATCGCACGGTGAGGCCCCGCTCCCGGCGCCACAAGTAAGGCTCCGGGATAGCCGCAAAGACCGGACGTCTAGAAGAATCCCTGCCCCCGTATAGAACTGGCGGGCCGAGCGGGCCTACGGGCC
>NZ_PIZC01000067.1:0-84088 GCF_019325145.1 Actinomyces sp. 594 | reverse complement strand
TGGCCCCGGGAGCCGTAGCTCCCGGGGCCACCACTTCTACCGGTCTCGGCACGTCATGAGTGCCGGTCTCGGCGTGCTACTAGGGCCGGTTTCGCGATGTCAGGCGCGCTCGCCGGTGTGGTAGACACCGTCGGCACCGAGGCGGGCCTCCGGATCCAGCAGCATGGCGGCCTCAACCTCATGCGGGTCACGACCCTTACGCTCCTCGCCCAGGCGGCGGCCGTCGATCTGCTCGAACAGCGTGGCCCTGCCGATCATGCCGGCACGGCGCTGCCGGGTGCCGGCGGCCAGGCGCCGGTTGGCGGAGGCCACCCAGGCGTCCACGGCCTCCTGACCACTCTGCGCGCGCAGGGCCGCCTCGAAGGCACCGGGGTGCACCAGGGCGATCAGACCGGACACGTGCCCGAATCCGAGGCTGGTGAGCAGGCCGGCACGCACCGGACCCGCACCCGGGGTGCGCCCGTCCGCGCCGCCGCGGCCCGCCACCCGGATAGGAGTGCGCGGCCATACCCAGAAGGCGTCCTTCTCGAGCGGGGCGTCAACCACGTCGAGGCTGGTGTTGCCGGGAGCCACACCGGTCGCGAGGATCTCGGCCAGGCCCGCCACCTGGAACACGGCGGCACCGCCCTTGGCATGCCCGGTGATCGTCTTCTGGGAGACGGCCACCAGCGGGTTGCCCTCGGTGCGGCCGAGCGCGCGCGCCAGGCGCGTGTGCAGCTCGGACTCGTTGGGGTCGTTGGCGCCCGTGGAGGTGTCGTGCTTGGACACCACGGCGATGTCGTCGGGCTCCACACCCAGCTTGGCCAGGGCCCTGGCCAGGCGGGAGTCCTTGCCGCCGCGTCCCGCACCGAGCGCTCCCAGCCCGGGGGCGGGGATGGAGGTGTGGGCGCCGTCGGCGTAGGAGGAGACGAAGCCGATCACGCTGGCCACCGGCAGCCCCAGGCGGGCCGCTACCGAGCCGCGCGCCAGGATCACCGTGCCGCCGCCCTCGGCCTCCACGAAACCGCTGCGGCGGCGGTCGTTGGCGCGGGAGAAGTGGCGGGCGGAGATGCCCTTGGCGTACATGGCCGCAGCCTCGGCGGTGGCGTTCATGTTGCCGAAGCCCACCACCGACTCGATCGAGATGTCGTCGATGGCGCCGGCCACCACCACGTCGGCCTTGCCGAGTGCGATCTTGTCCCAGCCCTCCTCGATGGACACCGCGGCGGTGGCGCAGGCCGACACCGGCTGCACCATGGAGCCGTAGCCACCGATGTAGGACTGCATCACGTGCGCGGCCACCACGTTGGGCAGCGCCTCCTGCAGGATGTCGCTGGGGCGCTCCTCATCCAGGAACCGGCCCACGAACATCTTGCGCATGGACTCCATGCCGCCGAAGCCGGTGCCCTGCGTGGAGGCCACGTCGGAGGGGTGCACCGCCGCCAGCAGCTCCGCCGGGGAGAATCCGGCGGACAGGAACGCGTCCACAGCGGTGACCAGGTTCCAGGCGGCGATGGTGTCCATGCCCTGTGCCATGGATGCGGGGATGCCCCAGCGCTCCGGGTCGAAGTCGACCGGGAACTGGCCGCCGACCGTGCGCGACAGCGTGGCGCGGCGCGGCACCCGGGCCAGCGAGCCGGCCAGGCGGGTGACGGTCCACTCCCCCGTGGGGGCGCCGTCCACCAGCTCCGGTGCCACCAGCGTGTGCTCGGGGTCGGTGACCTCAATGGTGCGGGCGGTCGCCTCATCTGCCACGGTCAGGGTGATGTCGTGGTCGAGGTAGACGGCGACCTCCTCCGGGCCCTCCGTGGCGATCACACCGTCGTCAACGAACTCGCGGATACCGCAGCGGGCGACGACCTCGTCCCGGTAGCGCGCGTGGATGTCGGACTCGTCGACGAACTCCCCGTCGGTGTCGTACCAGCCGGCCTTGGGGCTGTCCTGCCAGGTCAGCAGGCCCATGCCCCAGGCGAGCTCCAGCACGCCCGCAGCGGTCAGCTCGACGTCGTCCCCGACGGTCATGCCCAGCTCCGCCTCGCGGCGGGTGCGGCCCGAGCCCCAGGTCGAGACCTCGCCGGTGGACACGACCACCACCAGGTCGTCCAGGTCGGCGTCCACCTCACCCCAGTCGGGCGCGGTGGGCTGGGTGGGCACGTGCGGGGTGGGCAGCGCCTTGATCGTGGCCTGCGGCTCAGGCTCCGGCTGCGGCGCGGGGGCAGCGGCACGCGCGCTCTCACGCAGTGCCACCAGGTCCACGTCATCCCCCAGGCCACCGGTCAGGTCGGCCTGCACGGGCGCCTGCGCGGCGCGGCCACGCACCTGCGTGGTGCACAGCTCAACGAGCTCGGCGGCAATCTCCTGGGTGGACCAGGTGCGCACACCGGCGGCCTCGACGGCCTCCACCAGCGGGTCATTGCCACCCATCAGGCCGGTGCCTCGCACCCAGCCGATGCGCGGGTGGGCCAGCGTGACGCGCCCGGACCAGTTCTTCTCCGCCCGCCAGCGGTTCACCACCGCATCCAGGGCAGACTTGACCTCGCCGTACGCGCCGTCGCCACCGAAGGTGCCGCGGTTGGGCGAGCCCGGCAGCACCACGTGCAGACGGTGGTCCACGTGGGTGTCGGTGCCGATGGCAGACAGCGCGGCGATGGTGCGCTCAACGCTCCAAAGCAGCAGACGGGTCTGAGACTCGGCGGCCGGGCCGGCGTCGGCCAGGGTGCCGACCACACGCGGCGCCGCGAAGGGGAACAGCAGCGTCGGTACCAGAGCCTCCTTGACCAGCTTGGTCGATCCACCCGAGGTGACCACCTGGTCGTTGCCGATCCAGTCGGCCAGGGCATCCACGTCCCGGTAGGAGGCCAGGTTGGCGGGCACAATCCACAGGCGGGCGCCGGCGGAGGCGTGCTCGCGGTACAGGCTGGTGGCGAAGGCCAGCCGCTCGTGCGTCAGGCGGGAGCTGGTGGCCACGACGGTGGCACCACCCGCCAGCAGCTCGCCGACCACGGCGGCCGCGATCGATCCGGGGGCCACCCCGGTGACCACCGCCACGTCATCTGCCCAGCGCACGCCGGCCGCTGAGGCGGTCGGCTTCTGCGCGGCCGCGGCGGCGATGGCCTCGGCGATCTCGGCGCGCTCGGCCAAGTCCGCGGCGGTGCCGGCCGCGCGCAGCTGGCGCCCCCACCAGGCGGCCTGATCTGCGACCGCCGAGCCCAGGCCGGTGAAGCGCTGCGGAGCCAGGAGGCTCTTCGCCTCTTCCAGGTCCATTTCCCCGTTGCCCAGGCGGGCCAGGTCCTCGCGTGCGGAGGCCCAGCGGTCGTCAATGAGGACGGCGCGGTCCGCTGAGAATGCCGGGGTCACGGACTTGATCCAGCCGGAGCCGAGTTCGGCGTCGATCGCTTCGACGGCGGCGCGGGCGGCGGCCGCCTCGTCACCGGCGTCGGCGGGCACACTCGTCTTGTCCGCCAGGCCGAGCGCATCCAGGAGAGTGCGGGCCGTAGTGGCCAGGACTCCGTCTGCGCCAGTGACCTGCGCGGAGAACGCATCCAGGGCGGCGGAGTCAACGACCGCTCCCCCGGCACCGCCGGCGCTGGGCATGGCCACGGTCACGCCGTGGGCGGCGGCAACCGCCTGCACCGCGGCATCGACGAGTGCGTCCACGGCGCCGGCGTTGGTCAGTGGGGCCGAGGAGCCCAGCGTGGCCAGGTCCTCGCCGCGCATGGAGGCGCCCTCGCGAGTGCCCAGGAAGATCTCCGCAGTCACGTGCGAGACCCAGCCGTCACCCAGGCCCCAGGTTCCGGTCACGCGGTCGGCGATGCGGCCGGCGCGCACCCCGGAGGGGCCGAGAATCCGTCCCAGCCCGGTGCGGGTGGCGTCCGCAAGCACGGGGCCGAAGGCCTTGTAGCCGGGGGCGCCCTTGGCGACGATGCCGGCCAGGGTGCCCATATCGGCGTCGGCGGCACCGTCGATGCTGGCCAGCTGCAGCTCGGTACCCAGGTCCATCAGCAGCTGGTTGCGGCGGGAGGACACACCGTTGGTCAGCGACTCAGTGGTGTCGGTGGGCGCGATCTGGTCGGGACGGATGCGGGCGGCGTGGGCCAGCAGCACCGTCAGGGCGTCGGTCGCACCGAAGGGCAGGTCCGCAACCGGTCCGGCAGCGGCCGGAGCAGCCGCGGCGGGGGCGGCAGGTTCCGGCTGGGCCGGAGCCGTCGCGGGCGCCGCCGGGGCGGCGGCCTCCTCCGTCGGGGCGGTGGTCGGCGAGCTCTCCTCGGCCGCTTCGGGCAGCTCGAAGCTCTCCTCCTCCAGCCCGGCGGCCGGATCGGTGTCGGTGGCCAGCACGCGGGCCTCATCGCGGCGGGCATTGTGCACCACCACGTGCTTGCCTGCGTGCCGCGGCAGAGCCAGCGTGCGGGAGGCGAGGTTCGCCAGCGTCGGGGAGGCCGCCAGGCCGACCTCGACGACGTGCTCCACGCCCAGGCCGCCCTGCTCGGGGGCGTCCAGCAGCAGGTCCTGCGTCTCGATCCAGCGCACCGGGGAGGCGAACTGCCAGGCCAGCAGCTCCACCAGCAGCTGGCGGCCAAGCTCAGTGGGCCGGTCGGCCCACTGGTCCCAGTCGTCCAGGATCTCGCGCACCGGCTCGGAGGGGACCACGTCCAGGATGGCACGGGCGAAGTCGCGGGTCAGCGCGAAGGGACGGGCCACCAGGTTGGGCACGTAGCGACCCACCAGGCGCTCCACATCCAGGTCCGCGGGAATCAGCGCCAGCAGGCGCTCCCGGAACTCCGGTACGCCGGGACGCAGCACCTCCGAGTGGAAGGGCACGTCAATTCCGGGCACGTACATGAAGGGGTTCTTCCCGCCCCGGGCGGCCGCCTTCTCGCGGGCATCGGCGGCAAGCGCCTCCAGGCCCTTGATGGTGCCCGCGACGGCGTACTGCACGCCGGCGAGGTTGTAGTTCACGATCTGCAGGAACTCCCCGGAGGCCTCGGAGACCTCGCGGATGTACTCCTCCACGGCGTCGGCGGGGATGCCCGCCTGGTTGGGGCGCAGGGCTCCCATCCGGTAGTTGGAGGCGCCGGTGGCGTCACGCGGCACCAGGGAGTGCATGGTGGACCCGCGCTGGAAGACGATCGAGATCGTCGTCTCCACGGACATGACGCGCCCGTATGCGCTCAGGGCGGTGTACTCGCCCAGCGAGTGGCCGGCGAAGGCGGCCGACTCCACCAGGGCGCCGGCCTCGGCCAGGCGCGCCGTGGTGGCCATGGCCACGGTGGCCAGGGCGACCTGCGTGAACTGAGTGAGGTTGAGCAGGCCGTCGGGGTGGCGGTAGGTCACGCCGCGGGCGGTCATCTCCGTGGGGTTGTCGCGCACCAGCGCGATCACGGAGAAGCCGAGCTCGGCACGGGTGTGGGCGTCCGCCCGCTCCCACACCTCCCGGGCGGCCTTGGAGCTGCGCATCTCGTCCAGACCCATGCCACGGGCCTGGATGCCCTGACCGGGGTAGACGTAGGCGGTCGGCTCGGGCTCGGTCACCGCGGTGCCGCGGGAGACGACCTCGTCGCCGATGCGGCAGGTGACCTCCAGGACCACGCCGCCGCCGACCACCAGGCCGGTGCGCTCCACGCTGATCTGGACGTGGTCCCCCAGCTCGACCGGGCCGTGCATGGTGTAGGTCCAGCCTGCCAGCACGTGCCGCGTGCCGTCGATGGCGGTGGCAGCCGCCGTCTGCTGCGCAGTGGCGGACAGCCACATGCCGTGCACCAGCGGGGCGTCCATGCCGGCGACCTTCGCGGCGTGGTAGCTGGTGTGGATCGGGTTGAAGTCGCCGGTAACCCGGGCGAAGGCCGTCATGTCGCTCGGGGCCGTCACTGTGATGCGGCGCAGCAGGCGGCGGGCGGCCGGGACGGTCGCCCTGCCGGTGCCGCCGGCCTGCTCGGGAGAGCTGGGCACGGCGGTGCCGGAGGCGCGGCCGCGGATGGCGAAGCGCTCGCGCATGAACGCCACCAGGCTGCCGTCGGTGGTGTCCGTCAGCTGCAGGCGCACGTCGACGACGCGGCCCGCGCTGGACTCCTCCAGCCCGGCGACCCAGCCGTCGGCCTGAATCACGCAGTCGGGGCCGGCCTGCTGCACCAGGTCAGCCAGGGGACGGCGCAGGTCAATGGTGTGGTCCAGGTGGACGGCGCCGAGCAGGCCCTCAATCAGCGGCATCCCGTCCTCTACGACACTGCCCAGGGCTGCGTAGACGACTGGCCAGCAGGGGCCGAGCAGGGCGTCGGGCACGAGCGGCGCGGCGGCCAGGGTGGTGGGCAGGGCCGCGGCCGTGACCGCGGCGTGGTCCGCACCCAGGGTGTCGGCCAGGGTGAAGCGCGCGTGAACGGTGCCGAAGGGCTGGTGGGCCTCACGCCCAAGCGCGTCTACGGCGCCGGCCTGCGGGGGGATCACCTCGGGCAGCTGCTCCACCAGGTCACCGGTGATCGACACCGCGCCCACACCTGCAGTGTTGCGCAGCAGGTCGTTCATGGTGTCGCTGATACGGCCCGGGTCCACGAAGGGGGCGGCGCCGTCCCAGGCGCGTGCCAGCCGCAGCGGCACCACCAGCCGGCGCACGGCGTGAATCCCCTCACCGCCGGGCGTGCCGTCCCAGTGTGTGTCCAGGGTGATGTCCAGGTCGTAGGCGTCCTCGGCGACGTCGGGACGCGCAACCACCCGGTAGGCGTCATCGGTGAGCACCCGGGCGGGGTTCACGGTCAGGTGCCCGTTCCACAGCACGTGGGGCGTGGCCCGCACCAGCTCGGTGGCATCGGCCACCGGGCGCGAGCCAGGGGCGCAGGACTCGCCCAGGCGTCCGGCGGCCGGAGCCGCCTGCTCGCCGGCATCCCGCAGGGCATCGATCACGGCCGTCTCGAAGCGGCCCAGCAGGTGGCCGACGGGCTCGTTGATGGTAGTGATGCCGGCCACCGACACCGGGCCGGGAATGATGCGCACCTGGTCCGCGGTGTAGCGGGGGTCCTGGGACTGCCACAGCGAGTCGGTGCCCCACCAGCGCAGGATGTCGGCGTCGAGCACCGGAACGAAGGGAACCGGCTTGGGGTGCTTGCGGCACAGGTCGACGAACCAGGCGGCGTCGGAGGGCTCCACCATGGTGGTGGCGGCCGCCGGGTACCGCTCCGCCAGCGCTGCCAGCGCGGCGTCGGAGTCCAGGACGTCCTCCTCGCCGGCGAACAGGGTGGGGATCTCCCCGTGGTCGGCGTCGCTCACACGCGCCTCAATGCGGTGCAGCAGGTCCAGGAAGCGGTCGTACCAGCCCTCGTCGGCCCAGTCCGCGCGGGTCGCGGGGCGGCCGTCGTGCGGGGCCACGCACAACTGCGCGTACCGGGTGGCCCACTGCAGGTAGCTCATCTGCTCGACATCGCCGAAGTAGGGCTTGGCGGTCTTGGCCAGGGCCGCAATGACCTCCTCGCGGCGGGCCGTCATGGCGGCCTCGTTGCCGGCGATCTCCTGAATGAGCCGAGAGGCGCGGGCGGAGGAGTTGTCGATCTCGTACAGGTCCGCACGCAGGTGGGACAGTCCCGAGGTCATACCGCCCGCGGAGGCGCCGGAGGCAACCCATCCGCCCTCGTGGGCGGGGTCGATTCCAGGCGTGTCCACCAGCAGCTGCTTGACGTCCTCGTTGGTCTTGGCCTCCAGGGCGGTCATAGCCGCGGTACCCACGCACACGCCGTCAACCGGGGCCGCCGCCGTGCCGTAGGCCTCGGCCCAGCGCCCGGTGATGTAGTCGGCGGCGCGCTCGGGGGCGCCGACGCCGCCGCCGACGCACAGCACGATGTTGTCCACGGCGCGAATGGAGTCGTAGGTGGCCAGGAGCATCGTGTCCAGGTCCTCCCACGAGTGGTGCCCACCCGCGTGCCCGTCCTCGATCTGCATGATCAGCGGCACGTCCGGCACCGCCATGGCGATGGTGATCACCTGCCGGATCTGGTCGACCGTGCCCGGCTTGAAGGCCACGTAGGGGAAGCCCTCGCCACGCAGGCGGTTAATCAGGGTGACCGCCTCATCCAGCTCGGGAATACCCGCCGAGATGACGACGCCGTCCACCGGGGCGCCGGCGGCGCGCGCCTTGGAGAGCAGACGCTGGGTACCCAGGTGCAGGTTCCACAGGTAGCGGTCCATGAAC
Organism: Actinomyces sp. 594; assembly: GCF_019325145.1. NCBI lineage: Bacteria > Bacillati > Actinomycetota > Actinomycetes > Actinomycetales > Actinomycetaceae > Actinomyces > Actinomyces sp. 594. Next base: position 75,939 of record NZ_PIZC01000067.1, on the reverse strand, counting down.
ATGGCGTTGAAGGCGGCGGTGCGGCCCGGCTCCAGGGCCTCCTCCAGGCCTTCCAGGTTGTCGGCCAGCACCTTGGCGGTGGTCTGTCCGCCGCCGGCGAGCTCCGCCCAGTAGCCGGCATTGGCTGCCGCCGCGACGATCTCCGGGTCCACAGTTGTGGGGGTCATACCCGCCAGCAGGATCGCGGAGCGGCCGGTGAGCCGGGTGAAGGCGGTGTCCAGGGTGATGCGACCGTCGGGCAGCTGCGTCAACCGCGGCGCGAAGCGCGCCCGGTCTACCGTCGGCGCCGGCGCGGCCCCCGGGCGGTCGAGGTCGTCAATGTTCTGGGAGGTGCCGGCGGGCACCACCGTGGTGCCGGTGCCGGCCACGACCGGCTCGGTCAGCCGGGAGAGCACAGTCCCGGGACCGAGGTCGAGGATCAGTCGGCGCTCGCCCCCGGCGAGGGCCTCATGCACCGTGGCGGGCCAGTCCACCGGGTCGATCAGCACGGCGACGGCGAGCTTGCGGGCCAGGTCCTCGTCCAGCCCGGCCCGGGCAGCCCACGCAGCCACATCGTCGACGGCGCTCGCCAGAAGCGGCGTGTGGAAGGGCACCGACGTGGTCAGGAACTCGGTGATCGGGTTCAGGACGGCGCCGCCGCGACGGCGCTCCTTGCGGTCCTGCTCGGAGCGGCGGGCTGCCGCCTCCAGAGCGGTGACAACCCGCTCCAGGTCACTGGGGCGGCCGGACAGGATGTGCGCCTGGCGCCCGTTGATCACGCCGACGGAGAGCTCGTGCGCGCCGGGCACCTGGGCCAGAACGCCGTCGAGGACTGCACGGGTGACCCCCCGCACCGACAGCATGGGAGTGGTCTCCCCCACCGTGCCCAGGTTGAGCCGACCGGTGGTGCGGGCCGCGGCGGCACCGATCAGACGGGCAATGGCGTGCGCCTGCACCACCCCGGCGGGAGCCGGTGACTCGTCCCCGTCCTGGCGGGCGCGGCGCAGCGCCTCGAGCAGGGCGACGCCGAGCACTCCCTGGGAGTGGCCGATGACAGCATCCGGGCCGCTGGTGCCGACCGGATCGATGCCGGCTCCGGGCAGGCAGGACAGGGCCGCATGCTGGGCGAACAGGATTCCGGGCACGGACACGTCCGCACCGTCCGCGCCGCCGCGCCCGGGTGCCGGGGCAACCGGCGCACCGGAGGAGTCGAAGAAGCGGGAGCCGCGCGGGGTGATGGTCAGCAGGTCGGTGGCCACCGGAGCGAGTCGCTCGGCGACGGCGGCGTCAATCGCCACCAGCTCGGTGGCGAGATCACGATCCAGTCCTGACAGTTCCTCCAGCGTGGTGCGCCAGGGAGTGGCCTGGCCACCGAAGGCGAGTACGTAGGCCTCGCCCCCGCTTAAGCGTTCGGCGACGGTATCTGGGTTGGTGGGCTGAGTGGTCATGCGGTCCTCGGTTGTTCGGTCGGGTGAAGAGGTCTGAGAGTTGGAGCTGTAGGTCATAGTGGGCCGTTGTCGTGCTTCTTGGCGGGCGTGCGACGCCCGTCGCGCTTATCGGCGAGGGCGGCCAGGGAGTCGACGATCACGGTGCGCGTGTGCTCGGGAGCGATGACGGCGTCAATCTCTCCGATGGCAACCGCCTTGTCAGGATTGATGACCGTCTCGGTGTACTCGTCGACCAGGCGCTGCTGCTCGGCGGCGGCGGCCTGCTCACCGGCCTCCTCACGCACCTTGCGCAGCTCGCGGCGGTGAATGATCCCCACGGCTCCCTGGGCGCCGAGCACAGCGATCTCAGCGCCGGGCCAGCAGAAGTTGAGATCCGCACCGATCGCCTTCGAACCCATCACGATGTAGGCGCCGCCGTAGGCCTTGCGCAGGACCACGGTTACCAACGGCACCGTGGCGGAGGCGTAGGCGTTAATCACCTTCGCGCCGCGGCGGATGATGCCGGCGTGCTCCTGCTCCGCCCCGGGACGGTAGCCGGGCACGTCCACGAAGGTCACCACCGGCAGGCCGAAGGCATCACAGAACCGGACGAAGCGCGCCAGCTTCTCCGAGGCGTCCACGTCCAGGGTGCCGGCATCCACCAGCGGCTGGTTGGCGACCACGCCCACGGGGAGCCCCTCGAAGCAGGCGAAGCCGACCACGACGTTGGCGGCGAAGTCCTCCTGCACCTGCACCAGCTCCCCATGGTCTACCAGGGCGGTGACCACGGCGGTGACGTCGTAGGGCTGGCGGGGCGAGGCCGGCACCAGCTTGCCGACCTCGGCGGCGGCGTCGCGGTCTGCCGCCCGATCGGCGTCCTCGTAGGCGTAGCGGGGCGCCTCCTGGTCGGATGAGGAGGGCAGGTAGGCCAGCAGGGTGCGCACCTGCGCCAGGGCGTCGTCCTCGTCATCGGCCACGTAGTGCACCACCCCGGTCACCGAGCCGTGGATGTCGGCCCCACCGAGCTCCTCCGCACTGATGCGCTCGCCGGTGACGGCGCGTACCACGTCTGGGCCGGTTACGAACATGTGGGAGGCCTCGCGGGTGGCGATGACGAAGTCCGTCAGGGCCGGGCTGTACACCGCGCCCCCGGCGCAGGGCCCCAGGATGACGCTGATCTGCGGCACCAGGCCGGAGGCGGCGCAGGTGCGGTTGAAGATGCGGCCGTACTGCCGCAGCGCGGCCACGCCCTCCTGGATCTTGGCGCCGCCGGAGTCGATCAGGCCGATCACCGGTATGGACAGGCGCAGGGCGTCGTCGAGCAGGCGCACGATCTTGTCACCCTCGACACTGCCCAGGGCGCCGCCGGAGACGGAGAAGTCCTGGGAGTAGACGGCAACCTGGCGGCCGCCGATCTGCCCGAAGCCGGTGACCACACCGGACGGGCGAGCGCCCTCGCCTGCGCCGGAGCCGGAGTAACGCCCGATCTCCAGGAAGGAGTCCGCATCCAGCAGCATATCGATGCGCTCGCGGGCGGTTTGCTTGCCCTTGGCGTGCTGGCGGGACGCGGCTCGCTCCTCGGCCTCGGCGTCGACGCGGGCGATGCGCTCCCGGAAGGCGGTCGTGGCCGGCGAGGCCGCCATCGTGGCTTCCGGCGCGGCGGCATCCGCGACGGCGCTGGTTGCTGCAACTGCTTCAGCCATGCTCAGTCCTCCTGCTTGGACTCGGAATCATCACGGATATCACGCATCCGGACCAGGATCTCCCCGGCGGACACGGTGCGCCCGGCGCTAACGGGGATGTCGGCAACCGTGGCGTCATCCGGGGCGTGCACGTAGTTCTCCATCTTCATGGACTCCAGTACCACCAGCAGGTCGCCGGCGCGCACGCGCTGCCCCGGGGACACGCAGATACGGGTCACAATGGCCTGCATGGGTGCGGCGATCGCGCCGGGATCTCCCCCCTGCGCGCTGCTTGCGGTCGTACCGCGGCCGCGGCCGTTCCCGCGCCCGCGCAGTGGCTGCTGCGCCAGGTTGGAGCCCCCTGGATAGCCTGCTCCCAGGCGGCGGTTGTGACCGCCGAGAATGCCGTCAGGGACAGTCACCTGCAGGCGCTGGCCGTTGACCTCGACCACGTAGGTGGACCGCGTGCGGTGGCTGTCCTGCCCCGTGCCGTCGGCGGCACCCGCGGCGGGTGCGGCGGCACCGGAGCGCAGGCCCGGCAGAACCGCCTCCTCCAGCCAGCGGGTGGTAACCCCCAGCCCGCCGTCGGCGTCGGGCCGGGTGAACTCCTCGCGTTCCAGCACGTGGGCGTGCAGTGAGGCGCAGACGGTCACGCCCTCCACGACCGTCTCCCTCAGGGCCCGCCGCGCCCGCCGGATGGCCTGGTCGCGGTCAGCCCCGGTAACCACGATCTTGGCGAGCATCGGATCGAAGGTAGGGGTAACCGTGTCCCCCTCAACCACTCCGGAGTCGATGCGGACTCCGGGACCCGCCGGCCAGCGCAGACGCGTAATCGTGCCGGTGGACGGCGTGAGCCCCTGCGCGGGGTCCTCGCACGTGATCCGCAGCTCCAGGGAGTGCCCCCGCGGGGCCGGGACGTGGCCCAGGTGCCCGCCGGCCGCAATGCGCAACTGGGTCTCCACCAGGTCCACGCCGGTGACCTCCTCGGAGACGCAGTGCTCGACCTGCAGACGGGGGTTGACCTCCAGGAACCACAGCTCGCCGGCGGGGGTCAGGAGGAACTCGCAGGTCGCCACGCCTACGTAGTCAACGGCGTCCAGCAGGCGCTTGGAGGCCTCGTGCAGGCGCGCCTGAACATCGTCGGGCAGAAAGGGGGCGGGTGCCTCCTCGAGGAGTTTCTGGTTGCGGCGCTGCAGGGTGCAGTCGCGGGTGGAGACGACGGCGAAGGCGCCGTGGGCGTCACGCGCGCACTGGGTCTCCACGTGCCGGGCGGCAGTGACGAAGCGCTCCAGGATGAGCGTGCCGACTCCGGCGGCGGAGTCGAAGGCGGGCGTGGTGCGCACAGCCTCATCGTCGGCGAGCACGGTGATGCCCCGTCCGCCCCCGCCGTCGGTGCGCTTGAGCGCGACCGGGTAGCCGTGTGTCGCGGCAAAGGCGATGACGGCCTCAGGATCGGTGACCGAGTCGGTGATACCGGGGACGGGCTCGACGCCGGCTGCGACCGCAGCGGCGCGGGCACTGAGCTTGTCGCCCAGGGTGCGCATGGCTGCGGGTGAGGGCCCCACCCAGGTCATGCCGGCGTCCGCGACCGCCTGCGCGAAGTCGGCGTCCTCTGACAGGAAGCCGTAACCGGGGTGAATGGCGTCGGCGCCGGTACGGCGCGCAAGCTCGATGATGGCCTCCGCGTCGGTGTAGCCGGATCCGTCCGGGAGGGCGTGGGCCTCGTCTGCAAGCTCCGCCGCGGGACTCATCAGGTCCTCTGGCGTGTAGGGCAGGATCGAGATGCCGCCGAGGTCCCTGACGGTGCGTGCCACGCGCAGGGCGATCTCGCCGCGATTAGCGATGAGGATGCGGTTTAGGGGGCGTACTTGGCTCGCGGCAGCGGTCACTGGGCGGCTCCTGGGGTGGGCTGGCAGGTGTGGGCGGGCCGGTTCGGGGCATGTCCACGAACCGACGCGGACTCGCGTTTGCCTACAAGTCTCGAGCGAGACATTATCGGGCATGACAGGCGAATCCCGCCGTACCTCAACGATACGGCTGGGGACTCACAGGAGCCTATTGTGGAAACGCAACAAATCCTGTCCGTTACCTTGAAAGTGGCAGCGGGCGTGTCAGCCGACGTCCGAGTGGGTGTGGGCGGCGGCACGCGCCCGCAGCGACGCCACCGCGCCGGCCGCGTCCTCGGCCCGGTAGACCGCGGATCCGGCGACGAACACATCCGCGCCTGCTTCCGCGGCGCGCACGATGGTCTGCTCGGTCACGCCGCCGTCGACCTGAATACGCAGCTGCTGACCACTGCGGCCCACCATGCGGCGGGCCGCGGCGATCTTGTCCAGCATCGGTTCCAGGAGCGACTGCCCGCCGAAGCCGGGCTCAACAGTCATCAGCAGCAGCAGATCAAGCTCTCCCAGCAGCGGCTCCACCGCCGTCAAAGGGGTCGCCGGGCGCAGGGCGAGGCCGACGCCGGCCCCCAGCCGCCGCAGCTCCCGGGCCAGGCGGAACGGTGCGCTGGTCGCCTCGATGTGGCTGGTGACGATGGCGCATCCCGCCTCGGCGTAAGCGGGCGCCCAGCGGTCAGCGTCGGTGATCATCAGGTGCGCGTCAACCGGGAGCGCCGTGTGAGCAAGCACCGACTCGACCAGGCTGGGGCCCCCGAACTGGTTGGGCACGAAGTGGTTGTCCATGATGTCCACGTGCAGGCCGTCCGCGGTACGCACCCGGTCCAGCTCGGCGGCCAGACGCAGCTGATCGGCGTTGAGGATGGAGGGGTGGATCGCCGGGGTCATATGGGCTCCTTGGCTCGCGGGACTAGTCATACGGTACGCCGCAGCAGGGCGCAGAACATGGCGTCGGCACCGTCCAGATGGGGCCAGGTCTGCAGTGCCTCCCGGTCGGCTGCTGCTGGGGCCTGCGGGGACACGGCCGCGGCCAGGCGGCCGGCGTGCAGTGGCTCCAGGGTGATACCGGAGCGGGCCACCTGCCTGGTCACGTCACGCACCACCAGGTTCGTCTCCAGTACGTGGGGCGTGCAGGTGACATAGGCGATTACGCCGCCCGGACGCACGGCCGCCGCAGCGCTGGCGAGCAGCTCGCGCTGCAGCTCGGCCAGCGCGGCCACATCCTGGGGCGTGCGCCGCCAGCGCGCCTCGGGACGGCGCCTGAGGGAGCCCAGTCCGGAGCAGGGCGCGTCCACCAGGACACGGTCGTAGGCGCCGGGCTCCTGCCGTCCGATGTTCCGCCCGTCGTCGGCCCGCACCTCCACGACGCCTTCGGGCAGGGCACGCACGGCCGCATCCACCAGCCGGGCGCGGTGGGCGGCAACCTCGTTGGCGACGAGCCTGGCACCGCGGCCGGCGGCCAGAGCCCCCAGCAGGGCGGCCTTGCCGCCGGGGCCGGCGCACAGGTCGAGCCAGCGCGCGTCGCTGCCCTCCAGCGGCGCCTCGGCCAGCATCAGCGCCACGAGCTGGCTGGCCTCGTCCTCAACGCCGGCGCGCGAGTCCCGCACCGCCTCTATGCGTCCGGGATCGCCGCCGGACAGGACCAGCGCGTAGGGGCTCAAGCGCCCGGGACGCGGCTCCTCCCCGGTGGCGGCGTGCACCTGCGCGGCGAGCTCATCCACGCCGATCAGCCCCGGCCTGGCGCACAGCGTGACCTGGGGGTCGGTGTTGTCTGCATCCAGCAGGGCCTCCAGCTCATCGCCCTGGTTAGGGCGCCCGTTCACCTTCAGGGCCTGGCGCATGGCCTTAACCACCCAGACGGGGTGCGAATGTGTGCGGGACAGGGCGGTGAGGGCGTCCGGGGCGTCGGCGCGCAGGCGGGCCAGCCACCCATCCAGGTCTTCCTCGCTGATGCGGCGCATCACGGCGTTGACGAAGCCCGCGGCGCCGCGGCCGGCACTGTACGCGGCCAGGTCGACCGTGGTGGATACGGCGGCATGAGTGGGCACGCGCATGCCCAGGAGCTGGTGCGTCCCTAGTCGGAGCGCGTCCAGCACAACCGCATCCACCCGCCCCAGGGGCCGGTCTATGCACATCCCGATAATCGCGTCATAACGGCCCTGGAGGCGCAGGGTCCCGTAGGTCAGGGCCGTGGCGAAGCCGGCGTCGCGTCCCTCGAGCCGAGCCTGGTCGAGAATCTCGGGCAGTACCAGGTTTGCGTAGGCGTCGTCCTCGCGCACCTTGGTAAGCGCGTGCAGGCAGGCCAGGCGAACCGGATCTACCGCGGGCCCGGTCGGCACGGGGGTCGTGCCTCGGCGAGTGCGCGGCCGATCCGCTGCCGATACGGAGCGGCGGTCCGGGCGGGTCATGTCATCTCTCATTCGTCGGCGTCCTGTGGTAGTTCTCCGAGCACGGTACCGGGTGCGGGGCGGGCGCCGCGGGCCCAGGCGTCGGCATCCATCCAGTTCCTCCCGGCAGGTGCGACCCGGCCCAGCCTGACCTGGCCGGCCCCGGTGCCCACGCGCACTTCCCGCTTAGTCACTTGCAGCGTTCCGGGGGCGAGCCCAGCGGCGTCGGGGATGGGGGTCACCGGTCCCAGGCGCATGCGGGCGCCCCGGTAGCTGGTGTGGGCGCCCGGCGCCGGGGTTACGCCCCGGATCAGGCGGTCAATGGCGGCGGCACTGTCATTCCAGTCGACGCGCCCGTCGGCCGGCGTCAGCACCGGGGCGTAAGTGGCGGTGTCACCGTCCTGCGGCTCGGGGCTCACGGTGCCGGCCTCCAGGCCGGCCAGGACCTCACGCAAAAGCGGCGCCCCGGCGTCGGCGAGGCGTTCAAGCAGGGCGCCTGCGGTGTCATCGGGCCGGATCGCCTCGGTTATGCGCGCGTACACCGGGCCGGTGTCCAAACCCTCCTCAAGGCGGAACACGCTGGCTCCCGTGATGTGGTCCCCGGCGATCAGGGCGCGCTGCACCGGGGCGGCACCGCGCCAGGCCGGAAGCAGGGAGAAGTGCAGGTTGATCCATCCGTGCACGGGCACATCCAGCAGCGCGGCGGGCACGATCCGGCCGTAGGCGACCACCACGGCAACGTCCGCCCGCAGGCCGCGCACCCATGCCTGCGTGTCCTGGTCGCGCAAGGTGGCGGGGGTGCGCACCTCCAGGCCTGCCTCCCGGGCGGCTGCGGCCACTGGCGAGGGATGCAGGGTGCGCCCACGCCCCCGGGGGGCGTCGGCGCGAGTGAGCACCCCGACTACCTCATGCTCGGGTGCCTGGGTCAGTGCCCGCAGCGCGGGCAGGGCCGTTTGTGGGGTTCCGGCGAACAGAACGCGCATGGGGTCAGTCTAGGGGCGCCGGCAGCAGACCCTGCTCAATCAGGACGGCGCGCAGCGTGCCGGCTCCGGTGAAGCGGTGGGCGCGCATGCCCACCGCCCGTGCTCCCTGCACGTTGGCTGCGGAGTCATCGACGAACAGGGTACGTTCTGCGGTCAGCCCATAGCGGTCCAGCAGCAGGTGGTAGATGGCGGGATCGGGCTTGACCAGGTGCTCGCGCCCGGACACGACGACGCCGTGGAAGCGGTCCAGCAGGGGTGACAGGTGCCGGGTGGCATCGAACAGCACGTCGTTGAAGTTGGTCAGTGCGTACAGGGGCACCTCGGCCCTGAGCAGGTCCTCGATGACGGCGGCCGTACCGGGCACCGGGCCGGTCTTGGTGTCGCTGAAGTGGTCCCAGTAGGTGCGCAGCATCCGGGGCCACTCGGGACGACCGGGGCGAGTGGCGCAAAGCTGGTCCAGGACCTGCTCCAGGGGCGCGCCGGCGTCCAGCAGGGTGTTCCAGCGCGCAAACTCCCCCGTGTCCACGAACTCCCGCCAGTCGCGCAGGGGCACCCGCCCGGCTACCGCTCCGACGGCGTCCCAGGTGTAGATGACGTTGCCGTAGTCGAAGACGACGACGTCTATGCCGCTGCCAGGGGCGCCGACGGGGATCGTGTGGACGGACATGGCAGGAGCCTCCCACAGTGCGCCGGCAGCTGCTACCACAAAACGGTCGGGTCGAGCTCGACGCGGACGGGATCCTCCCGCCTTACCGACGCCTCCCGCACCTGCAGTCGCAGGAACTCGGCCAATTCGCGCCCCCGCGGCAGGGGCGTGCGGATGAGGCCCCGCGTGGCCTCCGGCTCCGGCTGCGCCTCCGGGGCGCCGGGACCGCCCGCAGCACGGGCGGGGACCGCGACGGGCCCCAGCACCTCAAAACCAGCCGCCCGCGCCCGTTCGAAGATTCCCTCCAGGCGGGAACGCGGGCCGTCCACGCGGGCGGCGCGCCAGCCCGGCGGCAGGTGCAGCTGGGCCCGCTCCTCCAGCTCGCGCCGGGCGAACCCCGCATGGTCCCACCGCACCAGTGCCTGTGCCACCACCGGATGGGGGCGGCCCAGGACCATTACCCGCGCCTGCGGATCCGCCAGTACAACGGCATTCGTCCAGTGCCGCAGGGCCTGGCTGGAGGCACCCAGCTCGGCGCGGGCGGACAGCGCCGCCCCGTCCAGCAGCAGCACTGCCCGGTAGCCGCCCTCGGCCACCGGCTCCGCCCCCGGGGTGGCGATCACCAAGCGCGGGCGGGCGTCTACCGTGGCGATCACCCCATGGTCCTCACGTGCGCCGGAGGTCACGACGGGGGTGCCCGGGAAGGCCCGGCCCAGCTCCTCCGCGGTGCGGGTGGTACCTACCTGCACCATGCGTAAACGCCGGCTGCCGCACGTGGGGCAGCGCCAGTTCGCGGCCGTGCGTGCGCACCAGCGGCAGGTGATCGTCCCGTCCCGGCCCATGGCCAGCGGTCCGGAGCAGTAGCCACAGCGGGCTACCTCCCGGCAGCGGGAGCAGGCCACCAGCGGTGCGTATCCCCCGCGTGGCACCTGTACCAGCACCGGACCGTGCGCCAGGGCCGCACGTACAGCCCGGTGGGCCAGGGAAGGGATGCGGGCGCCGCCGGAGGGGCCCTCCGCCTCAAGCTCGGGGGCGCCGGGCACCTGCACGCGCGCTACGGCGGCGCGCACCGTCTCCCGGCGGGCGTGAAGATCAACTGCCCAGCCCTGCTCCACATAGGCCTGGGCCTCAACCGAGCGCGTATACCCGCCGATCAGCAATCCGGCTCCGGCCGAGCCGCTACGCAGCGCCAGCACGGTGCGGGCATGGACGTAGGGGGCGTGTAGCTCATCGAGCCGGTCATCGCCGTCGTCCCAGATGACTGCCAGGCCCAGATTGCTAACCGGGGCGAAGGCGGCCGCGCGGGTGCCAACGACTACGCGGGCCCTCCCGCTGAGCGCGCGCAAGAATGCCCGGTAGCGCCGAGAGGGGCCATGCTCAGCGGACAGGACCGCTACGCTCTCTCCCGCCAGGGCGGAGCTCAAGTCCGCGGCCACGGACTCGGCGCGCTGCGTCGTGGCGAGGAGCACCAGTACGCCGCGCCCGCTGGCCAGCGTGGCCCGGGCGGCGTCGGCGAGCAGAGTGGTCCAGTGCGCCACCTGCCCGCGGCGACCGGGAAGAGCGGTCCAGACGGCGCGTGGGGCGCGGCCGGCGCCGAGCTCCCGCAGGAAGTCGGGACCGCCGTCGTAGACCGCCCAGGCATCGGTGGACGGCGGCAACCACTGCGGCAGCTGCGGAGTCGGCCGCTCACGCTCCTCGCGCTCGGTGGTGGCGTGCCGGGCCGGGACGGCCAGCCGGACGACATCGGAGCGCACCCCGGCGCTACGTGCCGCCACCAGTTCAATCAGTCGCATCGTCTCGGTGGTCAGCACCGGCAGGTCGTAGACGACCCGGCGGATGGCGGCGAGCCTGCCGGGGTGGGTGGTGGTGCCTGCACGCTCCCAGATCCAGCCGTGCATGTCCTGCCCACCGAAGCGGACGACCACGCGTGTGCCCACGCCTGCGGCGACGTCGAGCTCGGGCGGCACCAGGTAGTCGAATAGCCGGTCCAGGTGGGGCACGGCGGTCTCCAGCAGCACGCGCGCCACGGGCAGCCTCACTCCCGCGGCCGTCACGCGGCGCACCGCAGTCGCCGGGGCGTCCAGGAGCGAGCCCTGCTGCGCCTGCGCGCCGGGTACGCCAACGCCCGGGACCACGACCGCTCCCCCGCCTGAAGTCCTCAGCAGGCGGCGCGTAGAGCCGCGGCCCGGTCGGTGTTCTCCCAGGTGAACCCCGCACGGCCGAAGTGACCGTATGCGCTGGTGCTCCGGTAGATCGGCCGCAGCAGGTCCAGATCGCGCACGATCGCGGCCGGCCGTAGGTCGAATACTTCCTCGATGGCGGTGGTGATCCGCTCCACGGGCACCTGCTCGGTGCCGAAGGTCTCCACGTACAGTCCCACGGGGCGCGCGGATCCGATCGCGTAGGCAATCTGTACCTCGCAACGGTCTGCCAGTCCCGCGGCGACCACGTTCTTCGCGACCCACCGCATGGCGTAGGCGCCGGAGCGGTCCACCTTGGAGGGATCCTTGCCGGAGAAGGCGCCCCCGCCGTGACGGGCCATGCCCCCGTAGGTGTCCACGATGACCTTGCGACCGGTCAGGCCGGCGTCACCGGCGGGTCCGCCGATCACGAACTGGCCGGAGGGATTGACCAGGACCTCGGCGTCGGCGGTGGCAAGCCTCAGGCCCTTGTCCTCCTCGGCGTCCAGCACGGGGCGGATCACCTCCTGGTTGACCGCGTCTGTCAGCCAGGCCCGGCTGCGGTCCGGATCGTGCTGGGTGGACACCACGACTCCTCCCAGCGAAACCGGGGTGGCACCGTCGTAGCCGATGGTGACCTGGGTCTTACCGTCCGGCCGCAGTCCGTCAATGATGCCCCGCTTGCGCACGTACGCCAGGCGTTCCGCCAACCGGTGGGCCAGGTGAATCGGCAGCGGCATGAGCTCGGTGGTGTCCGTGCAGGCGTAGCCGAACATCAGCCCCTGATCGCCGGCTCCCTGGAAGTCCAGGGGGTCCAGGTCCGCGGCGTCGCCGCGCACCTGCAGGGCCTTGTCCACGCCTGCGGCGATGTCGGGTGACTGCTGGCCGATTGAGATCGACACGCCGCAGGAGGCGCCGTCGAAGCAAACCTCGGAGGAGGTGTAGCCGATGGAGACGATCTCGCTGCGGACGATGTCGGGGATCTCCACATAGGCGCTCGTGCTCACCTCGCCGGCGACGTGCACGAGCCCGGTGGTGGCCATGGTCTCCACAGCAACATGCGCGGCCGGGTCCTGGGCTAGGATCGCGTCCAGGATCGCGTCCGAGACGCGGTCGCAGATCTTGTCCGGGTGCCCCTCGGTGACGGACTCGGAGGTGAACATGCGGAGGGAGTTGGATGCCATAAGCGGTGTGGTCCTTGCTAGTTGGTGGGTGCGTGGTCGCGGGGTGGATGATCGAGTGATCGGATATTCGGAGTTGCCTCCTTCGCCCCACCAGAGAGGCTGAGGATACCAGTGGCAGCAGGCACCGCTCTCACCGCCCCGGACGGCGCCCCGCCGACCGGGGTCGAGCGCTGTCAGCGCCCCAGGCGCACCGCGATCATCTCCATTAGCACCGTGGCAACCTCCTGCTTCGAGCCGCTGGCACGGCCGACTTCCCGGCCGGCGGCATCGAGGACCACAACGGTGTTGGGGACGTCACCAAAACCCGTGTGCGTGCCGACGGCGTTGACGGCCAGCAGGTCGGCGCCCTTGCGGCGCGCCTTGGCGGCGCCGTGGTCCAGCACGTCGCCCTCGGCGTCACCGGTCTCCGCGGCAAACCCGACCACAACGATGGGTGCGCCGTCACGGCGCGGTGGATCCGTTACCAGCTCGGCCAGCACGTCGGGATTCTCCACCAGCGCGATTGTCGGGACGCTGGGCGCGGCCTCCTGCTCCGGCGCGGCCGACACCGCGAGCGGGTGCTTCTTGAGCTTGGCTCCGGCCACGGCTGCGGGGCGGAAGTCGGCCACCGCGGCGGCCATCACCACCGCGTCGGCATCCGCTGCGGCGGCGCGCACCGCATCACGCAGTTCCAGGGCGGTAGTCACGGGGACTACCTCTACCTGTGCCGGCAGCGCCGCCAGTACCTGCGAGTCAACGTGTGCGGACACCAGGGTCACGCGTGCACCGCGGGCCGCAGCGGCGCACGCGACGGCGGCTCCCTGGCGCCCCGAAGAGCGATTGCCCAGGTAGCGCACAGGATCCAGAGGCTCACGGGTTCCGCCTGCGGAGACGACCACGTGCCGGCCGACCAGGTCGGGTTGTGCACGGGTGTGCGCGGTGTCCAGCACGGCCAAGGCGCGGGACACGATGACCTCCGGCGCGGGCAGGCGCCCCGACCCGTAACCGGAGCCGGTCAGCGGCCCACTGTCAGGGTCTATCACGGTTACGCCGCGGCGGCGCAGCGTCGCCACATTCTCGCGGGTGGCCGGGTGGTTCCACATCTGCGTGTGCATCGCCGGGGCCATCACCACCGGCGCGGTGGTGGTCAGCAGGGTAGCGGTGAGCAGGTCGTCCGCGCGGCCCGCGGCCGCCCGGGCGAGAAGGTCGGCCGAGGCCGGCGCCACCACAACCAGTTCAGCCCACTCCCCCGTCTCCACGTGCGCCACTGCGGCCGGGTCCTCAAAGACACCGGCCTGCACCGGGGATCCGGTCACGGCGGACAGTGCCGGCGCGCCAATGAAGCGCAGCGCTGCCGCCGTGGGCACGGTGCGCACCTCGTGCCCGGCAGCGCGCAGCAGCCGAATCACCGAGGGCGCCTTGTATGCAGAGATGGATCCGGATATCCCCACGACGACGCGCAGTGCCCGAGGCGCGCGGGCGCCTCGGGCACTGGGGAGTTCTGCGTTCATGGCAGGTACGGCTGGCCGACTAGTGGTCCTGGAGCAGACTGCCCTCAGAACTGGATGTCATCCAGGCCGGTGGCGGATCCGGTCTCCTCCTGGCCGCCGAGATCCAGCGGGGTGTCCAGGGAGATGTCGGAGAACATATCGGCCTCGGCGGCGCGGCGGGCCTCCTCTGCCTCGGCACGGCGGGCGCGGGCCTCGTCCCCGGGAATGACCTGGAGCTTGCTCGCGGCGACCTCGCGCAGTGCGACGCTCAGGGCCTTCTCCTCGGTCTCCGCCTCCACCAGCGGCCCGAAGTACTCGAACTGGTTGTCCTCCAGCTGCTGGGTGTAGCTATTGATCTGCCGGGCACGCTTGGCGGCCTCCACCACCAGCCCGTACTTGGAGTCGACCTTCTCCAGCAGGTCGTCAATGGGAGGGTTGGTGATACCCTCGGGGTCAGCGGAGGTTCCGAGCATGTGCTTGTCTCCCAATGTGATTGCTACCTGATTGTGGTCCCGGTATGTGCGGGCGCGGCCGCGGTTACAGGCTACCGCACCGCGAGCACCCTATTTTAGCCGCTCAACCCGAGCGCGTCTTCTAGCTCGTCCGTGGCACGTGCCACGGAGTCGTTGATGATGGTGCGGTCGAACTCGCCCGCTGCCTGTAGCTCGACCCGTGCAGTGGCCAGGCGGCGATCCTGCTCCTGCTCCGACTCAGTGCCACGCCCGAGCAGGCGGGACACGAGCTCCTCCCAGCTCGGCGGCGCGATGAACACCAGCTGGGCCTCGGGCATGGCGGCGCGCACCTGGCGTGCACCGGCCAGGTCGATCTCAAGCAGCGCCGGGCGGCCTGCATCCAGCTGCTCCTGCACCGGACCCCGGGGGGTGCCGTAGCGGTGAGTACCGTGCACCTGCGCCCATTCCAGCATGTCCCCGCGCTCGATCAGGCGGTCGAACTCCGCGTCCGATACGAAGTGGTAGTGAATGCCGTCGCGCTCGCCGGGCCTGGGCGCGCGCGTCGTCGCTGAGACGGACACGAACAGGTCGGGGTGGCGGCGGCGTAGCTCGGCGACGAGCGTGCCCTTCCCCACGGCGGTCGGCCCGGCTATCACAGTGAGTCGGGCGGGAGGCACCTGGGCTGCGGTCATGCTCCCATCATGCCCCGTGCGCCGGTGTCAGCCGAAACGGCGCACAAGCTCGGCACGCTGGCGGCTACCCAGGCCCCGCACCCGCCGACTTGCGGCAATACCGAGCTCCTGCAGCAGTGCCTGTGCTCCCACGGTGCCCACGCGCGGCAGCGAGCGCAGTAGGTCCAGCGCCCGCATCTTGGCCAGGGCCTCATCATTCTGCGCCGCCTCGAACAGGGCGGAAACGGTCAGGGTGCCGCGCTTGAGCTCGGCCTTCGCACGGGCGCGGCGGTCTCGGGCCGCGGCCGCCTTGTAAAGCGCAGCCGCACGCTGCCCGGGAGTCAGTTCGGGGATCACCATGTTTCCTCCATCGGCAGTCGGGACTTCTGCCACATGGTCAGGTTATGCCCGGGCGCCGTCACGGCGCACGTCCCGCGTGGCGCCTCGGGCCGGCGTCAGGCACGCAGTGCTGCCCCGGCCTCGGCGACGGCGCTGTCGGCGGCCTGCCGCAGGGCCTCGCGATCGGGGCCGGCTCCCAGCACGCCGCGGGATGTGGACGCCAGCACATTGCGGCGTGCAGCTCCGAACACGGCCCGCAGCTCGGCGGCACCGCCTCCCTGCGCCCCCACACCGGGGGCCAGCAGCGGCCCGCCCGCGGCCAGCAGGTCCAGGTCCAGCTCGCGCACGGCGTCGCCAACGGTGGCGCCTATCACCAGGCCCACGCTGCCGAGCTCACCGGCGGCGCGGGCGGCAGCATTGGAGGCGGTGGCCCCGGCCACCACCTCGGCGGCCACGGCCCGTCCCGCCGGTCCACGCGCATGCTGCACGGCGGCTCCCTCCGGGTTGGAGGTCAGCGCCAGGACGAACACGCCCCGTCCGGCGTCGGCCGCCAGGTCCAGCGCCGGACGCAGTGAGCCGTATCCCAGGTAGGGGGAGACGGTAATGGCGTCCGCGGCCAGGGGCGCGCCGTCTGCCAGATAGGCCTGGGCGTAGCCGGACATGGTGGAGCCGATATCACCCCGCTTGACGTCGAGGACGCAGAGCGTGCCCGTCTGCCGCAGAGCGGCCAGCGTCTCCTCCAGCACGCCGATGCCTGCCGCTCCGTGCCTCTCGAAGAACGCCGACTGCGGCTTGACCGCCGCCACCCGCCCGCCGAGCGCGTCAACGACCCGCAGGGAGAAGTCCCGCAGCCCGGCGGGCGTGTCGGGCAGGCCCCAGTCGCGCAGCAGGGAGGCGTGCGGGTCAATACCCACGCACAGCGGTCCGTGATCGTCCATGGCGGCGGACAGCCGGGCGCCGAAGGAGGACTCCACGGGGCGACCGTTCCGGGCCGGGGTCGTGCTCATGCGCGGGTCCCCCCGGCGTGGGCGCGGTCGCGCCGGGAGTGCCTGTCGGCATCGTGCTGCTGCAGGCTGCGCACCCCCATTGGGCCCGCGAGCTTGGCCTCCAGCGCCTGCACCGCCGCCTGCAGCTCCTGCACGGTGGTGATGATGGGCTTGTCGGCGCTGGTGGTGGCGGCACGGATGGAGTATCCGTCGGCGCGGGCGCCCTGCCCCTTGGGGGTGTTTATCACCATGTCGATGGCGCCGGACTCGATCAGGCCGACGATGGTCTGCTCGCCGTGGGCGCCCTGGCCCTCGCTGACCTTGCGGACCGGGGTTGCCGGGATGCCGTTGCGACGCAGTACCTGGGCGGTGCCGGCGGTGGCATAGATGGTGAATCCGAGCTCGGCCAGTCGGGCGACGGGCAGCACAATGGCGCGCTTGTCCCGGTCAGCCACGGACACGAACAGGGCGCCCTCACCGGGTAGGCCGCCGTAGGCGCCGTCCTGCGACTTGGAGAAGGCCCGCGGGAAGTCGACGTCAAAGCCCATGACCTCACCGGTGGAGCGCATCTCCGGGCCCAGCACCGTGTCCACCACCCGGCCCGACGGGGTGCGGAACCGCTTGAACGGCAGGACCGCCTCCTTCACCGCAATGGGGTCCAGCGGGTCGGTTACGGCGGCATCGGCGTCGGGCAGGTGACCGGCGGCCTTGAGGTCGGCGATGGTCTGGCCTGCCATGAGCAGGGCGGCGGCCTTGGCCAGCTGCACGCCGGTCGCCTTGGAAACGAAGGGCACAGTCCGGGAGGCGCGCGGGTTGGCCTCAATCACGTACAGCGTGTCGGATACCAGCGCGTACTGGATGTTGATCAGTCCGCGCACCCCCACCCCGGCGGCAATGGCCTCGGTGGAGCGGCGGATGCGGGCGATCTCCGTGTCGGACAGGGACATGGGGGGCAGTACGCAGGCGGAGTCGCCGGAGTGGATGCCGGCCTCCTCGATGTGCTCCATCACGCCGCCGAGGAACAGCTCGGTGCCGTCGTAGAGGGCGTCGACGTCGATCTCGATGGCGTCGTCGAGGAAGCGGTCGATCAGCAGGGGGCCGTTGGCGTAGGCGCCGCCGGCCTCCGCGGAGGCGCGGGAGAGGTAGTCGACCAGGCCGTCGCGGTCGTAGACGATCTCCATGCCGCGCCCACCGAGCACATAGCTGGGGCGCACCAGCACCGGGAAACCGATCTGCGCGGCCACGGCCAGGGTCTGCTCGTCGCTCAGGGCCGTCCCGTGGGCGGGGGCCGGCAGCCCGGCGCGCTCCAGGACGACGCCGAACACCTGCCGGTCCTCGGCGGCGTCGATCGCCTCCGGGGTGGTGCCCAGGATGGGCACGCCCGCAGCCTTGAGCCGGGCCGCTAGGGACAGGGGCGTCTGCCCGCCGAGCTGGACGATCATGCCGGCCACTGGTCCGGCCGCCAGCTCCGCCTCGTAGACCTCCATGACGTCCTCGAAGGTCAGCGGCTCGAAGTACAGCCGGTCGGAGATGTCGTAGTCGGTGGAGACCGTCTCCGGGTTGCAGTTGACCATTACCGTGTCGTAGCGCTCGGACAGGGCCATGGTGGCGTGTACGCAGGAGTAGTCGAACTCAATGCCCTGGCCGATCCGGTTGGGGCCGGCGCCCAGGATGATGACGGCCTCCCGCTGGCGCGGTGCCACCTCTGTCTCCTCCTCGTAGCTGGAGTACAGGTAAGGGGTGGTGGTGGCGAACTCGGCGGCGCAGGTGTCCACCGTCTTGTAGACCGGTCGCAGGCCGAAGGCGTGGCGAAC
This sequence comes from Actinomyces sp. 594, assembly GCF_019325145.1. Lineage (NCBI taxonomy): Bacteria > Bacillati > Actinomycetota > Actinomycetes > Actinomycetales > Actinomycetaceae > Actinomyces > Actinomyces sp. 594. The sequence goes on along the minus strand of NZ_PIZC01000067.1, from coordinate 57,842 downwards.
TTCGCGCACCGTGTCCTCCCCGATGCCGCGCAGGGACGCGATCTGGGCGTCGGAGAAGCCATGCCGCTTGGCGCGCTGAAGCAGCTCGGCGGTCAGCGCCGGGGCCGTGCGCGTCTCCTCGGCGACTTCCTGGAGCAGGAACATCTGGTCCAGGAACCACGGGTCGATCGCGGTGGCGTCGAAGAGCTGCTCCGGGGTGGCGCCGCCGCGGATGGCCTGCTGCAGGTCTACCAGCCGGTGCTCGGTGGGGGTGCGCAGCGACTCGATGAGCCCGGGCAGCTCTTCCGGCGTGGGGGCCGGACCGTCCCAGTGGAACACGGAGCCGGGCTTGTCGATCGAGCGCATAGCCTTTTGCAGGGCCTCGGTGTAGCAGCGGCCCAGGGCCATGGCCTCCCCGACCGACTTCATGGTTGTGGTCAGGGTCGGGTCGGCGCCGCGGAACTTCTCAAAGGCGAAGCGCGGGACCTTGACCACCACGTAGTCCACCGCGGGCTCCAGGGATGCGGGGGTGGAGCCGGTGATGTCGTTGGGGATCTCGTCCAGCGTGTAGCCGATGGCCAGGCGGGCGGCGATCTTGGCGATGGGGAAGCCGGTGGCCTTGGATGCCAGTGCCGAGGACCGGGACACGCGGGGGTTCATCTCGATGACGATCACGCGGCCGGTCTCCGGGTGCACGGCGAACTGAATGTTGCAGCCGCCGGTGTCCACACCCACCTCACGGATGACGGCGACGGCAACATCCCGCAGCCGCTGCAGCTCCCGGTCGGTGAGGGTCAGGGCCGGAGCGATGGTAATGGAGTCCCCGGTGTGCACGCCCACCGGGTCGACGTTCTCAATGGAGCAGACCAGCACACAGTTGTCGGCGCGGTCGCGCATGACCTCAAGCTCGATCTCCTTCCAGCCCAGGATCGACTCCTCCAGCAGCACCTCGGTGGTGCGCGAGTCGGACAGGCCCTGGCCCGCAATACGCTCCAGGTCCTCGGCGTTGTAGGCGAAGCCGGAGCCAAGGCCGCCCATGGTGAAGGACGGGCGCACCACCACGGGGTAGCCGCCCAGCGCCTCCACCCCGGCATGGCACTCGTCCATGGTGTGGGCGATCACGCTGCGCGCTACCTCCGCGCCGCAGCGCTCAACCACGCGCTTGAACTCCTCCCGGTCCTCGCCGGCGTTGATGGCTTCTGCCCGTACCCCGATCAGCTCCACGCCGTACTTGTCCAGGACCCCAGACTCCACCAGGCTCATGGCGGTGTTCAGGGCGGTCTGCCCGCCCAGGTTCGGCAGGAGGGCGTCGGGGCGCTCCCTGGCGATGATCGCCTCAACGACCTCGGGAGTGATGGGCTCTACGTAGGTGGCATCGGCCATGTCCGGGTCGGTCATGATCGTCGCCGGGTTGGAGTTGACCAGGATGACGCGGATGCCCTCGGCACGCAGCACTCTGCAGGCCTGGGTGCCGGAGTAGTCGAATTCGCAGGCCTGGCCGATGACGATCGGGCCTGAGCCGATGACCAGGACGGAGGAAATATCGGTACGGCGGGGCATCAGGCGTTCTCCTGGGGGGTGCTCGGAATCGTGGTGTCTGCGGGGGCGGCGGAGGCACTGCGCATGGTGCGCAGGCAGGACTCGATAGCCGCCTCGGTGGGCGCATAGCCGGGGTACTCGGCGACGCCGTCGGGCAGGGCATCCCCGGAGAAGATCGCGGCGCGCATCGTGCCGTGGTCCCGCAGGTGGCGGGTCAGGGCGCGGGTGTCCACTTCGCAGATGCCGACGATGCCCTGGGCGACCAGCTCCGCCTCGAGCTCGCGGCGGGCCCGCCAGGAGGAGGCGCGCCGGGACGGGTCGCGCACCACTATTCCGGCTACGCAGAACCGGTCGGACTTGCCGTCCTCATCATTGACTCCGGTGTTGCCGATGTGGGGGGAGGTCATTACTACGATCTGCTGACCGTAGTCGGGATCGGTCAGGACCTCCTGGTAGCCGGTCATGCCGGTGTTGAAGACGATCCGGGCGGTCGTCGAGCCGATCGCGCCGTATGAGCGACCCGTCAGCGCGTAGCCGTCCTCCAGGACCAGCAGCGCCGTCGTGCGCTCGATCGGCGCGGAGGCGGGCAGGGCGGGGCTGGTGAAGCCGCCGTACGCGGCCACGGGTGTTGGGCTTAGGGCACTCATGCGTTCTCCTTCTGTTCGGTCACCTCTGGGTTCCGCGCTACCGGCTCGCCATCCAGGACGGTGGGACGGCCATGGAGGAATGTGGCCATGACTCGCCCGGGCAGCTCCATACCGGCGTAGGGGGTGTTACTGGAACGGGTCCACTGGGCGTCCGGGTCCACCACGCGGCGGACTCCGGGGTCAACCACTGCCAGGTTGGCGCGCTCGCCCACGGCCAGCGGTCGGCCCTGATCGTTCAGCCGGCCGATGCGGGCCGGAGCCTCGGACAGGACACGGGCGACGTCCCGCCAGCTCATGCGTCCGGGCTCGACCATGGTGGCGATGATGATCGGCAGGGCGGTCTCCAAGCCGGTCATACCGAAGGCGCCGGCCTGCCACTCGCAGTCCTTGGACTCACGCGGGTGGGGGGCGTGGTCGGTGCCGACCACGTCGATGGTGCCATCGGCCAGCGCCGCCCGGACCGCCTCCACATCGGCGGCGGTGCGCAGGGGCGGGTTCACCTTGTACAGCGGCGAGTAGGTGCGGGCCTTCTCATCGGTGAGCAGCAGGTGGTGGGGGGTCGCCTCGGCCGTGACGTCGATGCCGCGGTCCTTGGCCCAGCGGATGATCTCCACGCTGCCGGCGGTGGACAGGTGGCACACGTGCAGGCGGCTTCCGACATGCCCCGCCAGCAGGACGTCGCGGGCGATGATCGACTCCTCGGCGACGGCGGGCCAGCCCGCCAGGCCGAGCTCGGCCGAGACGCGGCCCTCATGCATCTGGGAGCCCTCGGTGAGCCGGGGGTCCTGGGAGTGCTGGGCGATCACGCCGTCGAAGGACTTGGCGTACTCCAGGGCACGGCGCATGAGCACCGGGTCGGACACGCACTTGCCGTCGTCGGAGAAGACGCGCACCTGAGCGGCGGAGTGCGCCATGGCACCCATCTGGGACAGGTGCTCGCCCTTAAGCCCTTCGGAGACAGCCCCGACGGGGTGGACGTCCACCCAGCCGGCCTCGTTGCCCAGGTGCAGCACCTGCTCGACGACGCCGGCGTTGTCCTGCACGGGGGTGGTGTTGGCCATGGCGAACACGGCGGTGTAGCCGCCGACGGCGGCGGCGCGGGTGCCGGTGTAGACGGTTTCTGCGCTCTCGCCACCGGGCTGGCGCAGGTGCGTGTGAATGTCAACGAGCCCGGGCAGGAGCACCAGGCCGGCCAGGTCGTCGTGGCGGACGACGTCGGCGGGGGCCTGGGCGGCGGCGTCGGGGCCGATGGCGGCGATCGTATCGTCGATGATGAGGACGTCGGTGGCGTCCTCGCCGTAGGGGCGGACCCCGGGCAGGAGATGGGCGGTCACAGCTGGTTCCCTTCGTCGGCGAGGAGCAGGTACAGGGCGGCCATGCGTACGGAGACGCCGTTGCCCACCTGCTCGACCACGCGGGAGCGCGGGTCGTCGGCGGCGTCGGCGGTGATCTCCAGGCCACGGTTCATGGGGCCGGGGTGCATGACGATCGCGTGCTCGGGCATGGCGGCGCGGCGTGCGGCGCCGAGGCCATAGCCACGGGCGTACTCCCCCGGACTGGGGAAGAACCCGCCGCCGGCGGCGCTCATGCGCTCGCGCTGCACGCGCAGCATCATCACGGCGTCGGGCTCGACGGCGGCGATGGCGGCGTCGAAGTCATAGGACACGTCGCAGGGCCAGTACTCCATGCCTACCGGCAGCAGGGTGGGTGGGGCGACCAGGGTGACGTGGGCACCCAGAGTGGTGAGCAGGTCGACGTTGGAGCGGGCCACCCGTGAGTGCAGCACGTCGCCGACGATGATGACGCGGGCGCCGTCCAGGTCACGGCCCTGGGGCGCCGGGCTGCCGTCTCCGGCGCGCGTGGCCCCGGTGGGGCCGCCGGGCGTATACCAGCGGCGCAGGGTCATGGCGTCTAGGAGCGCCTGGGTGGGGTGCTGGTGGGTGCCGTCGCCGGCGTTGAGCACGGGCACGTTGATCCAGCCGGCGTGTGCGAGCAGGTGGGCGGCGCCGCACGCGGAGTGGCGCACCACGACGGCGTCGGCGCCCATGGCCATGATGGTCTGGGCGGTGTCCTTCAGCGACTCCCCCTTGGACACGGAGGAGCCCTTGGCGGAGAAGTTGATGACGTCGGCGCTCAGCCGCTTGGCGGCGGCCTCGAAGGACAGCCGCGTGCGGGTGGAGTCCTCAAAGAAGAGGTTCACCACGGTCTTGCCACGCAGGGTGGGGAGTTTCTTGACGGCGTGGCGTTGGGTGGCGGCCATGGCCTCGGCGGTGTCGAGGATCATCACGGCCTCGTCGTGGGACAGGTCCTTGGCGGACAGCAGGTGCTTCATCGGGCAGCCTCCTGGGTCGCGGCGTCGACGATGGTGACGGCGTCGCCGTCGGCGCCGAGCTCGGTCAGGGAAACAACCACCTTCTCGTTGCGGGAGGTGGGTAGGTTCTTGCCCACGTAGTCGGCCCGGATGGGCAGCTCGCGGTGGCCGCGGTCCACCAGCACGGCCAGCTGCACGGCGTCGGCGCGGCCGATGGCTCCCAGGGCGTCCAGGGCGGCGCGGATGGTGCGGCCGGAGAAGAGCACGTCGTCGACGAGGATCACGGTGCGGCCCTCGAGGCTCTCCCCCGGGATGCGGGTGGGCTGGGGCACGCGGATCGGGTGGCGGCCGAGGTCGTCGCGGTACATGGTGATGTCCAGGGTGCCGACCGGCGGGGCGCCGGCGGGGTCGCCGGACTCCTTGGCGGCGACCTCTAGGGCGGCGGCCAGGCGCCGCGCCAGTGGGACTCCTCCGGAGGGGATGCCTAGAAGCACCAAATTGCTGCTGCCGTGGTTTCGCTCCAGGATCTCGTGGGCGATGCGGACGAGGGATCGCTGAATCTCGGCTGCGCCGAGGATCTGCTTCCCGGTGGACTGTGCTGCGGCCACGGTGCGTGGACCTCCTTCTCCGCCTCACTGGACGGGCTTCAAGGATGTCGTTCGGGGCGATGTTAGCGCAGCGGCTCGGCGAGTGCGGGAGGTGTCCGCCCGGTGAACGTCGGCCGCCGGGCACTCGCCGGGCGACCGCCGACCCCTGACGAGCGCCCTCTTAGCCAGTCCCCCATCAGCTGCGCCGGATGTCCCCTGCGCACAGGCCCGGAGTCCCGCATACGGCATCACACCGCCGACCACGCCCCATGCACGTGCGGCCGGTTCATCATCAACTCGCTGTCACAATTGATGACAAACGGGGCCTCTAGGCATCTGCCGTATATCGATGATCGTTGGTACCGCGCCATTCTGTTGAAGGCATTCCGGGCGCACGGGGGCGATTGTCATCGATTTTGACAGTCTCTCCTCGCTCGCGGCCACGCCGACGACGCACGGGGATGCTCCTGAGCCGCGCGGGCCCATGCAAAGTGGGCGCCCGCGCGCCGTGGGGCCGCGCCCAGGCGGTGTGCCTGCGCGACCCCGACGGCGGCACTCTCACACCACCTGCAGTATCAGCCACCCCACACCATCATCCAAATCAGCCAGCACAATCCGCTCAGTCTTCTCAGCCATGAGAGCACTCCTTCGTGACGGGCCGGCCCGATGCCGGCCAACTTGTATCGTCACGGCAATAGTGCCTGCCGCGGGGCAAACAGTCACCGCCCCCACCGCACGTTCGTGCATGGTGGGGGCGGTGCCATTTCGACCGGTCTGGGCGTGTTGCTTGTGCCGTTCTCGGTGAAGGTTGTGGATGGAGCGGCGTCGCGGCTGCGGACGTTCGTCGCTCAGCGCAACGTGTCTGCAAGGTCGCCGATGCGCCCCAGCAGCCCGTTGAGGAAGCGGGGGGAGTCATCGGTCGACAGCATGCGGGCGAGCGTGATCGCCTCGTCGACGGCTACCGGCGCATCGACGTCGTCGTTCCAGACGATCTCCCAGGTGGCCAGGCGGGCGATGGCCCGGTCCGTGGCCGGCATGCGGCTGAGCACCCACCCGTGGGAATAGGTCTCGATGGTCTCGTCGATCTCGGCGAGGTGATCAGCGACGCCGGCCAGCGCCTGGCGCGTATACGCAGGGGCCTCGGTGTGGTTGGCCGAGTGGAATGCCCGCTCCGCGGCCAGCTCCCGGAGGTTCTGCACGCTTGAGTCGCCGCGGAGCAACCCGCGCTGGTCGGCCTCGAAGAGGACTTCGACGGCACGCCGCCGCGCCTTGGTGCGGGCGGTGACCGGGTACTTGGGGTGCTGAGCCGAGGAGGCGGCAGCGTCGTCGGAGGGCGCTTGCGCCGCCTCCGGCTCAACCGGTATGGACTCGGTCATCGGCGGTCAGTCGGTGACGCGGGAGATGTAGGAGCGGGAACGGGTGTCAACCTTGACCTTGTCGCCGGTGTTGAGGAACAGCGGGACCTGGATCTCGGCGCCGGTCTCCAGGGTAGCGGGCTTGGTTCCCGCCGAGGAGCGGTCGCCCTGCAGGCCGGGCTCGGTGTGGGAGATGGTCAGCACGACGGCCGCCGGGAGCTCCACGAACAGCACGGTGTCCTCATGGAAGGCGACGATGACGTCCTGCCCCTCCAGCATTAGGTCGGCCGCCTGCCCGACGACGTCGGCGGACACATACGTCTGCTCGTAGGTCTTGACGTCCATGAAGACGAAGTCGTCGCCGTCCTTGTAGGAGAACTGCATGTCACGGCGGTCCACGGTGGCAGTCTCCACCTTGAGGCCGGCGTTGAAGGTCTTGTCAACGGTCTTGCCGGACAGGACGTTCTTGATCTTGGTACGCACGAACGCAGGGCCCTTGCCCGGCTTGACGTGCTGGAACTCGACTACCTGCCACAGCTGGCCCTCCAGGTTGAGCACCATGCCGTTCTTCAGGTCGTTCGTCGTTGCCACGTGCGGTTCCTAACTCGCTAGAGGATTGTTGGAAGTCTTAGACCGGTTAAGCCTACCGCCATCACCTGTCAGCTCCCCCGGACGGGCTCTGTCATGCCGGTCACGGCCTGCGCGATGTCCCAGCGCCACATTGACCGACCTCGGCGAGGGGGCGGCTAGTGGGAGTCGGTGACGCCCTTTACGTCCTCGCGCAGGGCGTGCACCTCGCCCAGTCGAGCGAGCGTGGCGTAGCGCTGCTCGGCATACGGCAGGGAGACCTCCAGCAGGAACTCGGCCATGCGGTCCTGCCCCTGGCGGGTCAGCTCGGCGGCGAGCGAGCGGATGTCATCGGGGTGCCGGTTCTGGCTCATCTTGGCCTTGCCCTGCACCCGCTCGATGCCGACCTCGACCGCCACGATCGCCCGCGCCATCCGCTCCAGCTTCTCCTTCCCCACCGCGCCGAGCACGTCGTCCGGCTCGGACAACTCGGTGAGCCGGCGTGCCGCGCGCAGCGCCGCCTCGGGGCTGGGATCGATGCGCACCGACCCTAAAACGTGCACAGTGATGTAGTCCCAGGTCGGCACATTGGCCTTGACCTCGTTGGTGGCGTACCAGCGGGGCGAGACGTAGGCGTCGACGTCGTCGAATACCACCAGCCCGGGACCGGTGATCGGCTCACGCACCTGGGGGTTGTTACGCACCAGGTGAGTCACTAGCGCGTTGCGCTCCGTGTCCCGGTAGAAGGGCACGAGCGTGGCCGCCGGGCCGTCGGCGTGCACGGTGATGAGGTTGCCCGTACGGGGACCGTTCAGGAACTCAGTGACATAGTCATCAGGCAGTTCGAAGTGCCGCGGCACATACATGCACTCAGCCTATGCGTCGTCCGTCCCCCGGTCGAGGGCGCCCCTGGCGGACCGCTCCAGGTCCAGTATCGCGGCGGCGGCCTGCGCGGGGGTGGTATCGGTGGTGTCGACGACTTCGGCGCCCACACGAGCGCAGGCCTCCTCCCGCTCGCGCAGCATCCGCGTGAACGCCTGGTGCACGTTGCCCAGGGCGACGGACCGCGGGGCGTCCAGGCCGTTGCGGGTGGCCAGGCGCCGCGGGGTGGCGGTCAGGTGCACCAGGCAAGCCCCTTCCGCACGTGCCCGTGTCAGGGCCGTCCGCACGCCATCGTCACTCAGGCAGCCGGATCCCAGGGCGATGACAGCACCACCCGCAGCCTGCGCGAGCGCCCACCGGGCGGTGGCCCTCTCGGTGCGCCGGTAGCGCTCCTCGGGAACGGCCACCAGGGCGAGCTCGGGCGCGGTACCCAGTGCCGCGGCGGTCTCCTGCCCGAGGTCGAGCAGAGGCATCCCGGTGGCGTCCGCCAGGGCTCGGCCGACGCTGCTGCACCCTGCGCCGGGGGCGCCGATTAGTACGACGCCGGACGGCCTCACTCCCGGCCTCCCGCATCTGCTGCGGGCACAGCCGTGACCGCCTCGTGGGCGGCACGCAGCACCTCCAGGCCGGGCTCCACGCCGCGCGCCGGCCGGCCGATCCCGTCCAGCAGCACCATGCGCAGCCTGCCGGCCCGTACCTTCTTGTCTGCGGTCATGGCGGAGTGCAGCGTGTCGAAGTCCCCGGCCCCCTCTGGAAAGGCCACCGGCAGGCCCGCGGCCGCGAAGGCACGGCGGTGCAGTGCCACCGTCTCGGCGTCCAGATATCCCAGGCGGTGGGCGACCTCGGCGGCGAATACGCAGCCCACGGCGACGGCCTCCCCGTGCCGCCAGGTGTATCCGGTGACCTTTTCAATGGCGTGGGCGTAGGTGTGCCCGTAATTGAGTATCTCCCGCAACCCCGACTCGGTGAGGTCCTCCCCCACCACGGCCGCCTTGACCGCTACCGATCGCGTCACCAGCTCGGCGACCACCGGGGAGTCGGCACGCGGCGGGCCGGGCGCGGCGAGAACCCGGTCCAGGATGACCGGATCGGCGATGAAACCGCACTTGACGACCTCCCCCATGCCTGCACGCAGTTCCGCACCGGGCAGCGTGGCCAGGGCGGCCAGGTCGGCGATAACGGCGGCCGGCGGGTGGAACGCGCCCACCAGGTTCTTGCCGGCCTCGGTGTCGATGCCGGTCTTGCCGCCCACGGCGGCGTCGACCATCGCCAGCAGGGTGGTGGGCGCCTGCACGATCGGCACACCGCGCAGCCAGGTGGCGGCGGCGAAGCCGGCGAGGTCGGTGGTGGCGCCGCCGCCCACGCCGACCACACATCCGTCCCGGCCCAGGTGGAACTCGCCCAGCCGCTCCCAGATCCGGTTGAGCACAGCCGCTTGCTTGGCACCCTCTCCACCGGGCACCTCGATGCGGGCCACCCGCAGGCCGCCCCCGGCCAGTGCGGCCGCGTACTCGGCGGCGACCTCGGCCAGGGAGTCGGCATGGACTATCGCCACCCCGCCGGCGGCGGCCCCGGGTGCCTGCGCCACGGCCCGGGTAACTGCTTCCGCCAGTCCGGTGCCCACCACCACGTCGTAGGGGCGGGCGCCAGCCGCGCCCGGAACGGTGATGCGGGTGACACCACCGGTGTGAAGCTGTCGGGGCGCCGCGGACCGGGAGGCGTGCTGGGTGCCGTCGGTCGCGGCGAGTGCGCCGGCAGCCTGAGAGGGCGCCTTCCCCAGGGACACCAGCACCAGCGCGGCGACCTGCTCGGGGGTGAGCCCATCGGTGGGCACGGCGAGAGTGGCGACCTGCCGGTACAGGTCCGCGCGCTCGCCGTGCAGAGTCTCCATGCGAGCGCGCACATCGGCGTGGGCACCATCCGGGGCCGCTTTTGCCGTACCGGAGTCAGCGGCGAGGCCTGCCCGCCCGACCAGCGGCCGCCCGGCGCCGTCACCGACGCGGGCAGCTGCCGTGGCGGGACTGGCCACCAGGTGTATCACCTGGTGCCCCCGCAGCAGGCGCCGGTTCTCCTCGCGCAGCACCGCGCCGCCGCCCAGCGCCACTACACCGTGGGCGGCTGCCTCTCCGGTCAGCACCTCCCGCAGCGCCCGGGTCTCGCGGTCCCGGAAGCCCTCCTCGCCCTCGGCGGCGAAGATCTCCGGGATGGTCATGCGGGCGCGACGGCGGATCTCCGCATCCGTGTCGGTGACCTGCACGCCGAGCGCGGTGGCCAGTAGCCGTGCCACGGTGGTCTTGCCCGAGCCGGGCAGGCCGACGAGTACAAGCGGGAGGAGGTCCGGGGCGACGGCTACGTGCGCCAGGCGCTCGGACCGGTCGGCGCAGGTGGGGGTCATAGCTCATGGCTCCTTCGGCGTGGGGGCATGCATACGGCTCCAGTCACCATTCGGCACTCACCAACGAGTACGTTCCGAGACGCGGGCCAGGTAGCCGGACAGGTTGCGGCGCGCCTCGTCCACCGAGTCCCCACCGGTCTTCTCCAGCAGGGAGTCGGCGAGCACGAGCGCCACCATCGCCTCGGCGATCACCGCGCCGGGCACCACGGCGGTGGTGTCGGAGCGCTGGTGCAGGCCCGTGGCGGGCTGGCCGCTGGCCAGGTCGACGGTGCGCAGGGCCCGAGGCACAGTAGAAATTGGCTTGTAAGCAGCGCGCACCCGCAAGGCGGAGCCGTTGCTGATGCCGCCCTCAATACCTCCGGCCCGGTTGGTGACGCGCTCAACCACCCCGGAGTCCAACCCGAGAATCTCGTCGTGGGCGGCCGAGCCGCGGCGGGCCGCCTCCGCGAAGCCGTCCCCGATCTCTACGCCCTTGACCGCCTGAATGCCCATGAGGGCGCCGGCCAGGCGGGCGTCGAGCCGCCGGTCCGCCTGCACGTGGGTGCCCAGGCCGATCGGCACGCCGGTCGCGATAACCTCCACGACGCCGCCAAGCGTATCGCCGTCCTTGCGGGCGGAATCGATCTCGGCCACCATCGCGGCGCTGGTGGCCGGGTCGGTGCAGCGCACCGGGTCGTCGCTGAGCCGCTGCTCGTCGTCGGGAGTGGGTGCGGGCACGGCCTGCGGGAGCTCGACGGAGCCTATGCGTACCACGTGGCTGACCAGGCGGACACCGGCCACCTGCTCCAGCACGGCCTCGGCGACGGCGCCCAGAGCCACCCGGGCAGCGGTCTCCCGGGCGGAGGCGCGCTCCAACACGGGGCGCGCCTCGGGCAGGTCGTACTTGAGCAGCCCGGGCAGGTCGGCATGGCCGGGCCGCGGCCGGGTAAGCGGCAGGTTGCGGGCGATCTCGCGTTCGTCACCGGTGCCGGCATGCTTGCGCAGTGCCGCCTGCGGGACCGGGTCGGCGCTCATGACGGTGGACCACTTGGGCCACTCCGAGTTGCCAATACGCAGGGCAATGGGGCTGCCCAGGGTCCGCCCGTGCCGGATACCGCCGAGAATCGACAGCTCATCGGCCTCGAACTTCTGGCGGGCGCCGCGCCCGTGGCCGAGGCGGCGGCGCGCCAGCGCGGCACGGATCTGCTCGCTGGTTATGGCAACACCCGCAGGCACGCCCTCAATGATCGCGATGAGGGCCTCGCCGTGGGATTCTCCGGCGGTCATCCATCGAAGCATGGGGTGATCATCCCACGTCCGCGCCGGCAGCCCCGGCGGTGTCCACGCCCGCGCGGTCGGCCAGGGCTGCCTCTAGCTCGCGCCGCAGCGGCGCGAGCTCGGGGGTCCTGCCGGTCATGAGAGTCACCTGCGGTACCGCCTGGTGCAGCAGCATGAGCCAGCCGGGCGCCACCGGGCGGCCGGCGCGGGCCCAGGCCCGAGCCAGCGGCGTGGGCCAGGGGGCGTAGACCACGTCCAGCATGACCGCGCCGGCACGGGGGCAGGCGCCGCTCAAGGCGGCCGCCAGCGGCGCCGCCAGCGTGTCGGCGGCTCCCGCGGGCAGGGTGGACACCAGTAGGTCGGCTTGCGCGGCCGCCCCGGCCACCTCGGCGTCGGAGGCGGCGTCACCGGGCCGCCAGTGCAAGGCCGTCACTTCCAGCCCCATGCGGTGGGCGGCGGTCAGTACGCGGCCGGGGCCGGCATGGCGGCGGGCGGCGACGGTGATGTCGGTGGCGCCCAACTCGGTCAGCGCGGCCAAGGCGGAGCAGGCGGTGGCCCCGGAGCCGAGCACGACGGCGCGGCACCGCCCCGCACCGGTGCCCGCTTCGGCCCGACCGCCGACGCCTCCAGCGGTACCGGCTCCGGTCTCACGCATGGCGCCGACAATGCCGGCGACGTCGGTGTTGAAGCCGGCCAGCAGGGCGGCGCCCCGCCCGGAACGCTGCGCGACGACCGTGTTGACCGCGCCGACGGTGGCGGCCAGCGGGTCGACGACGTCCAGCCGGGGTAGCAGCGCCTGCTTGTGGGGCATGGTGACGCTGACCCCGGCCCACACGGGTCCCGCCGCGGCCGGCGCGGCTAGTTCCTCCAATAGCGCGGGCAGATCCGCCGGCGTGGTCTCCCGCCGCTCATACGTCCAGTCATCCAGGCCCAGAGCGGCGTAGGCGGCGCGGTGCAGCACCGGTGACAGGGAGTGAGCGACCGGTGATCCGATGACGGCGGCACGGTGCCCCCGGGCGCGGGCCGGGGCGGAGACGGGGCCCACTGCAGGGCCGGTTGCAGCCATGCGCCTTACTCGCCGCCTGCCGTAGCAGTGGCCCTGGCACTGGGGGATGCGGTCTCCGGGTAGCAGACCTCCCGGTGGTCCTGGCAGTACTGGTTCAGCCGCTTCTTGTTCTCCTCCTGCTCGGCGTTTGTTGTGGCGAACACGGTCTCACCGGTCTCGAGGTTGACGGTGACGAAGTACAGCCAGTCCCCCTCAGGTGGCGCCACAACAGCCTGGATGACGGCCTCGCCGGGACTGCCGATCGGCGTGGGCGGAAGCCCCGCGTGCTGGTAGGTGTTGTAGGCGTTGGAGGAGTCTGCCACCTCTTCGGCGCTGGGCATACCGCCGGTACGGCCCAATCCGTACAGCACGGTGGAGTCCATCTGGAGCATGCCCTTGGTCTCGCCCTTGGTGTCCGCCAGGCGGTTGTCGATAACCCGGGCGACCTGCCCGTAGTAGGTCGGGTTGGAGACCTCCCGCTCCACGATGGAGGCCTTGATCAGTACCTGCTCGTACTCTGCCTCGGCCACGCCGGCCTTGCTGAGCCGGGCCAGGGTGGTGGAGACCATGGAGGCGACCACATCGGTTGCGCTGGCGTCCTCGGCGATGTCGTAGGTGGAGGGGGCCAGCCACCCCTCCACGTCACCGCCGGCCGCCTCAGGCAGGCCTATGGCGCTGCCGGAGGCGAAGGCCTGCTCCACATCCGCGTCGCTGTAGCCGCCCACGCTCATGAGCCGTTCCTTGACCTGCGCCTTGGTGGCGCCCTCTGGAATGGTCAGCGTGTGGTCGGAGCGGGACGAGGGATCCAGCAGCAGCGCGACGGCGTTGGCTGCGGACATGTGCTTCTTGAGCGTGTAGGTGCCGGCCTGGATGCTGGCCGAGTTGGAGTTCGCCGAGTAGGCGTTCTTGAAGGCCCCGGCCGTGGCCACCACATCCGCGTCCGCGAGGATCTGGGCGATGTCCGCCCCGGTGGCGCCGTCCGGAATGGTGACCACGATGTCATCGGTGCCCGCGCCCGTGTAGTCGGTAACGGCGGTCTGGGCCGGCTGGGCACCCCGGATCACACCGACCGCCTGGTAGCCCACGAATCCGACCGCGGCCAGTACCACCACCAGTACGAAGGCAGTCAGAGCCCGCCGACGCCGCCGGTGGCGCCTGCGAGTGCGTTCGGCCTGGCGCCGGTGACGCCGACGGCGGCTGTTCTCCGGCTGACCGGCGTCGGGCGCCTGTGCCCCGACCGCCGAGAAGAAGTCGTCCTCGGTCACTGTCTGCCTCTCTGAATGGGTACGACCGGCTCGCCGGCGGGCGCGTGGGTGCTGCGCTCGGTGGCGAGGGCCTGTTCAAGTATGACCACGGCGGCGGCCTGGTCTACAACACTGCGGAAACTCTTTTCTCGACGTCCTGACTCGTGGAGCTCGCGGTGGGCGGTTACGGTGCTGAGCCGCTCGTCGACCAGCCTCACCGGCACCGGCGAGATAAGCGCCGCGAGCTCGCCCGCCCAGCGCCGGGCGTCCTGCGTGGAGCGGGAGGAACCGCCGCTCATGGAGCGGGGCAGACCGACGATCACTTCGAGCACGTCCAGGTCCTGGACCAGATCGGCGGCCTCCTCCAGGTCTGCACCGTAGCGGTCGCGGTGCAGCGTGGTCACGGGTACGGCGAGGATGGCGTCGGCGTCGCAGCGGGCCACTCCCACCCGTACTTTGCCGACGTCGAAGGCCAGCCGCACCCCGGTCCTCACAGCGCCTCCCCCGGTATTTGCGTGCCGGTCAGGCCGTCAGTGCGGCGCTGACGGCCGTGAGGGCGGCCGGAATCGCGGCGGGGTCCTGGCCGCCGCCCTGGGCGACGTCGTCCTTGCCGCCGCCTCCACCGCCGAGCGTCTTGGCGGCGGTGCGCACGAGGGCGCCTGCGCGGGCGCCCTGGGTACGGGCGGCGGGGTTGGTGGCGACGACTACGAGTGGACGGCCGTTGGCCTCAGCGGCAACGGCAACCACAACCGGCTCCGACTCGGGCAGCCGCCCACGCACGTCCAGGGCGAGGGCGCGCAGTGCGTCTGCTGAGCCGACCGCACCGAGAGACGCGGTGGCCAGCAGGTACTCGCCGGCGCGGGCAGCCGACTTTGCGATCTCGCCGGCGCGGGCAGCCAGGGCCGCCTGCTCGGCGGCGGCCAGCTTCTTCTCTGCTTCCTTGAGCCGGGCCATCAGGCCCTCCACTCTTCCCGGAAGCTCCTCGGGTCGGCCGCCCACCAGCGTGGACAGCTGCGAGACCAGGGCGTGCTCCTTGCGCTGGAAGCCGTAGGCGGAGTCGGCCACGAGCGCGTCTATGCGGCGCACGCCGGAGCCGATAGACCCCTCGCCCAGCAGCGCCACGCGGCCGATGTGCCCGGTGGAGGGCACGTGCGTACCGCCGCACAGCTCCCGGTCGAACCCGTCACCGATGGTCACGACTCGCACCTGCTTGCCGTACTTCTCACCGAACAGGGCGATTGCGCCGGAGGCGCGGGCCTCCTCCAGGCCCATCACTTCCGTGGTCACGGGCAGGTTCTCCGCGACCTTGTCATTGACCAGGGCCTCGATGTCATCCATCTGCCCACCGGTCAGCGCCGTACCGTGCCGGAAGTCGAAGCGCAGCCGGGCGGGCGAGTTCTCGCTGCCGGCCTGGGTGGCGTCCTCGGACACCACGTTGCGCAGGCCCGCGTAAACCATGTGGGTGGACGTGTGCGCGCGGGCGATGGCCAGGCGGCGCACGGTGTCGATTTCAGCGTAGGCGCGTTCACCCAGGCTGGCCGTTCCCTCGGTGAGCGTGCCACGGTGCACGGACAGGCCGGCGATGGGCGCCTGGACGTCGTGCACCTCAATGACACCGCCGTCGGCCAGCCGGATCGTGCCGTGGTCGGCCAGCTGGCCACCCATCTCGGCGTAGAAGGGGGTGCGGTCCAAGATGACCTCGACCTCAGCTGGGGCGGTGGCCACCGGGGCGGGTGCGCCGTCGACCAGCAGGCCGGTGACGCTGGCGTCCGCCGCCGACTCGGTGTAGCCGAGGAACTCCGAGCCGCCTCCCATCTGCTTCTCAATGTCCTGGAAGACGCGCACGTCGGTGTGCCCGGCCTTCTTGGCGCGCGCGTCGGCGCGGGCTCGCTCCTTCTGCTCCTCCATAAGCGTGCGGAAGGTGGGCTCGTCCACTTCCACGCCCTGCTCGGCGGCCATCTCCAGGGTCAGGTCAATGGGGAATCCGTAGGTGTCGTGCAGCTCGAAGGCCGCCTTGCCGGGCACGATCGGACGGCCGCGGCCCGACGCCGAGGCCTCCTGCTTGGCGGAGGCGACGGCGGTGTCCAGGATGGTGGTGCCTGCGGCCAGGGTGCGGCGGAAGGCCTCCTCCTCCGCGTAGGCGACGTCGGATATGGTCGCCCACCCGGTCTCAAGCTCCGGGTAGGAGGCCTTCATGGCGTCCTTGGAGGCCGTCAGCAGAGTGGGCAGGGTGGCCTCGCCGACGCCAAGCAGGCGCATGGAACGCACCGCGCGGCGGATCAGGCGCCGCAGCACGTAGCCACGACCGTCGTTGCCGGGGCGTACGCCGTCGCCGATGAGCATCAGGGCGGAACGGACATGGTCGGCAACGACCCGCAGGCGCACGTCGTCCAGGTAGGCGTCCCCGGCCTCCGGGCCGGCCGCGCCACGGCCATAGGTCTTGCCGCTCATGGCCTCGGCGGCGGCGATGACGGGGTAGACCTCGTCAATCTCGTACATGTTGGGCTTGTCCTGCATGATGAACGCCAGGCGTTCCAGGCCGAGCCCGGTGTCGATTGCGGTCTGGTCCAGCTTGCCGATGAGCTCGAAGTCATGGCCCTCACCCTCGCCGCGTATGAACTCGTCGAAGACCAGGTTCCAGATCTCCAGGAAGCGGTCCCCGGCGGTGTCCGCCACGGGGCCGCCGTCGGGACCGTACGCGGGGCCGCGGTCATAGTGGATCTCGCAGCAGGCGCCGGCGGGGCCAGGCTGTCCGGTGGACCAGGAGATCTCCGCGAAGGGCAGCCGCTGCACGCGCTCCGCGGGCACGCCGATCACCCGGGTCCAGTGGTCGAAGGAGACCTGGTCCTCCTCCCAGATGGTCATCCACAGCCGGTCGCCGTCCAGGCCGTACTTGCCCTCCTCACGGCTGCCTGTGAGCAGGTCCCAGGCGTAGTCGATAGCCCCCTCCTTGAAGTAGTCGCCGAAGGAGAAGTTGCCGTTCATCTGGAAGAACGTGCCGTGCCGGGTGGTGCGACCCACGTTGTCGATGTCGTTGGTGCGGATGCACTTCTGCACCGAGGCGGCACGCGGCCACGGGGCCTTCTCAGTGCCCAGGATGTAGGGGATGAAGGGCACCATGCCGGCCACGGTGAACAGGATCGACGGCTCCGGGGACACCAGGGACACGGAGGGGCGGATCTCGTGATCGTTAGCGGCGAAGTAGTCGAGCCAGCGTGAGCGGATCTCTGACGTGCGCATGAGGGTGCCTCGTCCTGTTCTCGTATCGGGTCGGGCGTGCGCGCGGCACGCAGTGGTTTGGGGCCGGGGCGAGATTACCCCGAAACGCCGGGACGCCCCGAACCTGAATGCGGTCCGGAGCGTCCCGGCGTCGTGAAAGACGCGGGATCAGCGCGAGTAGTACTCGACGACCAGCTGCACGTCACAGGTCACCGGGACCTCGTCACGCTTGGGACGACGCACCAGCTGTGCCTGCAGCTTCTCCAGCTCGACGCTGAGGTACTCGGGGACGGGCGGCAGCACATCGCGGTGCGTGCCGGCAGCAGCCACCTGGAAGGGAACCATGACCTGGGACCGGGGGCGCACCTGGATGGTCTGGCCGGGCTTGACCCGGAAGGAGGGACGGTCCACGACCTTGCCGTCAACCATGATGTGGCGGTGGACGACGCTCTGGCGGGCCTGAGCGATGGTACGGGCGAAGCCGGCGCGCAGGACGAGGGCGTCCAGGCGCATCTCCAGCAGCTCGACCAGGGACTCACCGGTCAGGCCCTTCTCGCGGCGGGCCTCCTCGAAGACCTTCTGCAGCTGGGCCTCACGAATGCCGTACTGGGCGCGCAGGCGCTGCTTCTCCTTCAGACGGACGGCGTAGTCGGACTCGGTGCGGCGGCGGGCACGGCCGTGCTCGCCGGGGCCGTAGGGACGCTTCTCGAAGTAGCGAACGGCCTTGGGGGTGAGCGGAATGCCGAGGGCGCGCGAGAGGCGCACCTGGCGGCGGGAGCGTGAAGAGCTCATAGACTTCTTCCTGTCGGATCGGTTCGCACACCGTGGGCGGATGCCCAGGTGCGGGGTCAGCCATGCCGGCTAAGACCCCAGGAGTGCCCGGACGCGCTGGTCGTGCTGCGCCGCAGGCAACCCGGAAACATTAGCGCGGTGGCGGCCAGAGATGCACGCCGAAGCCACCAGTTGTGAGCCGCTCCTCACTCGGATACCGCCTGCCCTACGCCAATCCGCCGAGAGTCCACCGGAACAAGCCGAGTCCGTCCGGAGTGAGCAGGTCGGCGACGTGTTTCTATCGGCTCGCTCGGCGGTATTTGTATCGGGATGAACACGGCCTCCACATGCGGGGGTTTCTGGCTGATGATGACGTTCTGGCTGATCAGAGGTCATTCTCGGGCGGATGGTGGTTGTGTTTGGGTTGGGGCTGGTCGTGTTGTTGGTTGCGCGGGCGGCACTCGGTGCTAGAGCTGGGCCCGGCGCTGGGGCGGGGCCCGGACTGCGATGTGGTGTGAGGGTCGCGTTCGGGTAGTCGTACTCTGGCTGATGAGGACGTTTTCGCCGCGCCGAGGACGCTCTCGGGCTCACGAGGACGTCTTCGGGCGTATGAGGTCGTACTCGACCACCCCACACCGACCGAATACGACCTCATACTCCCCAAACCCTCCACATCGTGGAGGGTCTCGGGCTGATGAGGACGTTTTCGCCGCGCCGAGGACGCTCTCGGGCTGATGAGGTCGTCTTCGCCGCGCCGAGGACGCTCTCGGGCTGATGAGGTCGTCTTCGCCGCGCGGAGGTCGTACTCGGGCAGATGAGAACATCTTCGGTACGGCGGGCGCCGACGTCGGGGGGCGGAACGGCTCGTGCGCCCCGCGCGACGCTTCGGCACTTCGCATGACGGTTCGTACCTTTACACCGACGCTTCGTACCTTTCGACGACGCTAGTACCCCTACAGTACGAACCGTCACCACCAGGTACGAATCGTCGACCAGAACGTACGAACCGTCACCACCAGGTACGAACCGCCAACCACGGGCACGCGAACCGCCGCCACGAGGTACGAACCGTCAGCCACCCAGCGCGCACACGCACCCAGCCACTGAACCACCACACGCCATAAACGCGAAGAGCTGGGCTTGACCGGCTTCGTCAAGCTCGACTTCGCCAACCGCATCCTCACGCAGAGGCGCCGCCTTACTTCGCCTGCGTCCTACGCGGCACTACGTGGGGAGGAGCCACGGGCACGCAGCAGGGTGGAGATGATCACGTACACCAGGAACAGACTGAACAGGACCGAGCCCGTGCGTGGGCTGACCAGGCCGGCGACGACGCTTCCCGCTGGGGACGCAGCGGCCGACGCTACTCCTACGACGAGCCCTATGCGCACGTCGGCCACGCCGTGGCCCAGATTGGTGATTGTTCCTGACAGCGCGGTGGGCAGCATCACCACCAGGGAGGTGCCCCGCGCCAGCAGGTCCCCCATACCGACCGCCAACTGCGTGCCAGGAACGATCACCGCGCCACCGCCCACGCCCACCAGGCCGGACAGCACGCCCGCCACCAGGCCGACGCCCACGAGAGCGGCGCCGCTGCCCGGGGTCAGCGTGAGCCCGGCGTCGCGCACGGGCACCACGATCTGCTGCGAGACGATGACGAACAGCGCGAAGGCGACGAAGATCCAAGGCAGAATCCGCGCCGGGAGGGCGCGCAGCAGTCGCACGCCGATCTGGGCGCCGATCAGGGAGCCGAGGACCAGGAACACCGCGGCCACGAGCGACACCTGCCCCTGCACGCCATAGGAGACCGCGCCGACGATTGAAGTCGGCACAATCGCCACCAGTGAAGTAGCTGCGGCCCGGCGCTGATCC
Source organism: Actinomyces sp. 594 (assembly GCF_019325145.1). NCBI lineage: Bacteria > Bacillati > Actinomycetota > Actinomycetes > Actinomycetales > Actinomycetaceae > Actinomyces > Actinomyces sp. 594. The sequence goes on along the minus strand of NZ_PIZC01000067.1, from coordinate 38,172 downwards.
ATGCCAACAAAAGCCGTCAGCGCAGGCACTATTACCAGTCCCCCGCCGACGCCGAACAGCCCCGCCAGGAACCCGGCGCCCAGCCCCGTCAAAACAATCCTCACCCAGGGGCGTCGGATCGCGGTGCGCGTCCTCTTCATCACCTGTGCCCCTCCTCCTCGGCGTCCCGGTGCGCGCGCACGATACGCTTAACGGCGGCGAGCCGCCGGGACAGCTGCTCCTCAAAGCCGTTGCCGGTAGGCCGGTAGTATTCGGCACCTTCCAGCTCCGCAGGCAGGTACTGCTGGGCCACGAGGCCGTGCGGGAAGTCATGCGGGTAGCGGTAGCCGGCGCCGTGGCCCAGCCGCTCGGCGCCGGCGTAGTGGGCATCGCGCAGGTGCGGGGGCACCTGCCCGGCGCGGCCGGCGCGCACATCCGCCATGGCCTCGCTGATGCCTACGGTCACGGCGTTCGACTTCGGCGCAGTGGCTACCGCCAGCGCCGCCTGGGCCAGCACCAGCTGCGCCTCCGGCATACCGATCAGGGCGACCGCCTGCTGCGCCGCCACCGCCGTTGACAGCACAGTCGGATCCGCCAGGCCAACGTCCTCGGCGGCGTGTATCGTGATGCGGCGTGCGATATAGCGCGGGTCCTCCCCGGCGACGATCATCCGGGCCAGGTAGTGCAAGGTGGCGTCTGGGTCCGAACCGCGCATTGACTTGATGAACGCGCTGATCACGTCGTAGTGCTGATCACCCTGACGGTCATAGCGCACGGCGGCGACATCCGCGGCGCGCTCGACGTCGGCCAGCCCGATCTGCGGCACCGGCCCCGCAGTACCGCCACCGGGAGCAGCGGCGAGCACGGCGCCGGCCGCCGCCTCAACCACGGTCAGCGCCTTGCGCGCATCGGATCCCGCCATGCGCACGATCTGCTCGCGGGCGTCATCAGCCAGCGAGACCTCGCCGGCCAGGCCCCGGGCATCGGTCAGGGCGCGGTCGATCAGGGCACGTACGGCGTCGGCCCCAAGCGGGTGCAGCGTCAGCAGCAGGGAGCGCGACAGCAGCGGAGAGACCACGGAGAAGCTGGGGTTCTCGGTGGTGGCCGCCATCAGCGTTACCCACCGGTTCTCCACGCTGGGCAGCAGCGCATCCTGCTGGGAGCGGGAGAAGCGGTGTACCTCGTCGATGAATAGGACCGTCTCCTCCCCCGCCGCCAGCCGACGGCGAGCATCTGAGACGACCTGCCGGACGTCCTTCACGCCGGCGGTCACGGCTGACAGTTCCACGAAGCGGCGGCCGGAGCCGCGGGCCACGAGGTAGGCGAGGGTCGTCTTGCCGGTGCCGGGCGGCCCCCACAGCACCACGCTGGACACGCCCGCGCCGGAGGCACGCCCGGAGGGCGGCTCGACCAGGCGCCGCAGCGGAGAACCGGGCGCAAGCAGGTGGTCCTGGCCGAGTACCTCGTCCAGGGTACGCGGGCGCATGCGTACAGCTAAAGGCGCGTGCGCATCGGAGGGGATGCCGACGTCGTCGGTACTCGCGCTCTCAAACAGGTCGGTGCCCTGATTCATGCATATGATTCAACACCCGATCCGTGCCGAGACCGAGCGGCGGCCCATTTCTGCTGGGAGGGTCTGTAAGACTAGCCCCATGCTTGCCTGGCTCTCCCGCCGCGTCGTCAAGGACGCCTGGATCATTGTCGGCACCTGGCTGGTTGTCGCGCTGCTGCTGCTGGTCGCATCCGTGACGGGATTGGGCGGGCCCAACTTGTTCGACCGCGCATCGGCAGGCAGTACCGCGGTCGCCGGCACCCAGAGTGCCGAGGGCGAGCAGATCCTGGCGACCTTGTCGGGGGACGCGCAGACGGTGACGCTCCTGGTCACGGACATCGATATCTCCGCCTCTGAGTCCCAGCAGGCGGTTGCCGACGCGCTGGAGGAGGCGCACGCTGACCTGCGCGCACTGGTGGGTGAGCAGAACGTGATCGACCCCTTCGTCGTGCCCGGAATGCTCTCCGAGCCGGCCGCCCAGATGCTGGCCTCGGCAGAGCTGGACGGCTTCCTGATCGTGGTTACCGCCGACCCCAACGGCGCTGAAGTCGCCCCCGCCGATGACACCGCCTACGCCCGCGAGCTGGCCCAGCTGGTCACCAGAGTCGAGGCACGCCTGGCCCAGGTGCCCGGTGAACTGACCGTGGTGGACCCCTCCGTGCGCGGCATCGTCTCCGATGACGCCCTGATGGTCGACACCGTGGGCGATCAGGTCCGCAGCGACCTGCTCAGGGGCGAGCTGATCTCACTCCCCCTGGCGCTGATTGTCATGGTGCTTGTGTTCGGCGGCTTCCTCGCCGCCGGTATGCCGCTGCTGGGCGCTTTCGTCTCGATCGCCGGAACCATGGGAGTGCTGTACGCCCTGAGCTTCGCCATGGAGCTGCAGTCCTTCGTCATCAACATTGTGACGGTGATCAGCCTAGGCCTGTCCATCGACTACGGGCTGCTAGTCACCTCCAGGTACCGGGAGGAGCTGGTCCGCTCCTACGCCGCGGAGGGCGCAGGCACCGGCGGTAGGCAGCGTCGGCGCCGCACCGGACGGCGGGACACACTGATCGCAGACTGCGTGGCAACGACCTTGGCCACGGCCGGCCGCACGGTGCTGTTCTCCGCACTGACAGTGGCCGCCTGCATGCTCGGGCTGGTGCTTGTGGGAACCTCGACCCTGCGCTCCATCGGTGTGGCATGCCTGGCGTCGTGCCTGATCGCGGCCGCCGCCGCACTCACATTGGTGCCGGCGGTACTGGTGCTGCTGGGCCGGCGGATGCTGCGCCCGTCGCTTCTGCAGCGCCTCCCACTGGTCGGAGCCGTACTGCGCCGCACGGGGGACGCCACCGGTGAACGGGGCGTGTTCCGGTGGATCGCCAGGCAGGTCCAGCGCATGGCCTGGGTGGTGCTGGTCGCCTGCGTGGTAGCCCTGGTAGTGCTGGCCTCCCCCGCGCGGAACCTGCACTCGCTGACCTCCACAACCGAGCTGCTGCCCGCAGACTCCGACCAGCGCACCTACCTGACGGTCCTGGAGGAGAACTACTCCGCCGTCACCCAGCAGGACGCTACCGTGATTATTGCCGCCACCGGCGAGCGGGTAACCGACTTCATCAATGCCGACTTGGCCACGTCCGAGGGCGTAGCGCAGGTGCTACGCGTGGCGACCGCGGGCGCTTATACGGTGGTCTACCTCGACCTGGCGGATGAGTCGTCCTCACGTGCGGCGGAGGACGCAGTAGCCACCATGCGCACGCTCGCAGCGCCCGCCGATATGTGGGTGACGGGGCAGGCGGCCAGTCAGCTCGACTTCCGCCTGGCGACGCTGGCGGCCCTGCCATGGGTGGCCGGATTCATCGTGCTGGTTACCTTCGCACTGCTGTTCCTGATGACCGGTTCCCTGCTGGTGCCGCTGAAGGCGCTGGTGATCAACCTGCTTTCACTGGCGGCATCCCTGGGCGTGCTCGCCTGGGTGTTCCAGGAGGGGCACCTGACTGACGTGCTCGGCTTCACCCCCATCGGCGGGGTGGAAGCCTACGTGGTGGTCACCACGATCGGCGTCGGCTTCGGCCTGGCCATGGATTACGAGGTGTTTCTGCTGGGCCGGATCAAGGAGTACTGGGACGCCGGAGCGGACAGCGACACGGCTGTGGCCAAGGGCTTGCAGCGCTCTGGCCGTATCGTCACCTTCGCCGCCCTGATCATGGTCATTGTGTTCCTGGGATTCGTCAGCGGCGAGTTGCTGATCGTCAAGGAGATCGGGCTGGCGCTCGCGATCGTCGTCGCATTGGACGCCACCCTGGTGCGTATGCTGCTCGTGCCTGCCACCATGACGCTGCTGGGCCGGTTGAACTGGTGGGCGCCTGAGCCGCTCAGGCGCGTGTACGAGCGATACGGTCTGGAGGGCCCCGCAGCCGCCCGCTCCTGAACTCAGGCACCAGTGAGGCTGTCCGCCGCCGACGTCGAGTTGCGTACTGCAACCTTTCCGTGCTGGTCACCGGCATGCGTCGGCGACCAGCACGGAATGCTTTCCAGTCTCACAGCAGGCTGGTATCGCCCGCGCCCTCTCTGGCAACCTCCGGAACATCCGCAGTCAGGTCGATTACGGTGGTTGGCTCGGTGGAGGTCACCGGCCCCTCGATGACGACGTCGATCAGGTGGCCGAGTTCCTCCTCAATCTCCCAGCCGTTGGACTCCGGCGTGGTCTGTCCGGGACGAATGAGGGTGGAGGACAGGATCGGGGCGCCGAATTCCTTGACCAGCGCCTGCGCGATGGCGTGGTCGGGGATGCGCACGCCCAGGGTGTGCTTCTTGGGGTTGAGCGTCATCCGCGGCACCTCCTTGGTGCCCTTGAGGATGAAGGTCCATGGACCCGGAGTCAGCCGCTTGATCAGCCGGAAGGCGTTGTTGCCGACGATCGCAAGCGGGCCGACCTGGGCGAAGTTGGCACACACGAAGGTGAAGTTGTGCTTGGAGTCCAGTTGGCGGATGGCGCGTATGCGTTCCAGGCCCTCCTTGTTGCCGGGCGCGCAGGCGAGTGCGTAGCCGGAGTCCGTGGGATAGGCGATGAGCTCACCGTCCCGGAGCCGGTCGACGATCTTGGTGACCAGTCGTGCCTGCGGGGTGACGGGGTGCAACTCAATGTAGCGTGACATGCGGCATATTGTTCCACGGATCACGTCATCTTGTTCCGCGCTGCTTTCGCACCAGGCTGCATGTGCAGGCCGGCTCAGGCGCCTCCGCGCCGGTAGGCGCTGGGGGTGGTGCCGGTCTCGTCCCGAAAGCGGCGGTTGAAGTTGGCCAGGTTGGTGTAGCCGCTCAGCGCGCATACCCGGGCCACCGGCAGGTCGGTGGTGCGCAGCAGGTGGCAGGCCCGTGCGATGCGACGTCGCCGCACCAGTTCGGAGAAGGTGATCCCGGCGGTGACATGGAAGAACCGGGAGAACGCCGATGGGCTGAGCGCAACCAGCTCCGCTGCCCGAGTCATGGAGATCTCCCCCGCCAGGTTGGCCTCGACGTAGTCGAGCACCGTGTTGATCCGGGCGGCGGTGGCGTCGTCGAGGCTGGGTATGTAGCCGGCGGTGGCGATGGGGCGCGCCTCGTCGTCGGGTGCGGACAGGAAGACGTCTACCAGCTCTAGCAGCGCGGCTAGCCGCCCGAGGGGTCCGCGCTGTCCCATCCTCTCCAGCAGTGTGGCTGCCCGCGCACGGCTCGCCCCGGATAGCAGGATGCCCCGACGTGCGCGGTCGACCAGCGCCCGCATGCCGGCTAGTTCTGGCAGCTGCGTGGAAGCCGCCGTGAATCGCTCGGGCAGCACCTGGCACAGCACGTCACGGTCGGGCAGCAGTTCCCCGGGGGCCAGGTCCGACAGCCAGTTGTGCGGCAGGTGCGGGCCCATCAAGGTGACCTGGCCGGCGTCGAAGTCGACGGTGCGGTCACCCGCGAGCATCTGCCCGGAGCCCGCGCGGATCAGATGGAACTCGATCTCGGGGTGGTGGTGCCAGCGTGCGAGCGGGTCGGGATATCCGTGCGTCCACCAGCGCACCGAGGTGCCGACGTCGGGAACGATGACCTCCAGGTCACCCACGTCTAACTTCGCTCCCGAGGCGGACTCGGCGCTCGGGGCGGAGGGGCGTGGGAGCGTGCCGGGGCGGGCCGGTGGGGAGGACACGCGTTCATTGTGCGCGCCCCGCCCACCGGCCCGTGGCCGGTTGCGATGGCTGGCCCTTTGCACGGTTGTGGCCTCGGCTCAGCCCACCGTGATCTGCAGCTTGACGTCCCCGGGGCGGCCCTCGGCCACCCGGTCGAAGACCTCCTTGGCCCGATCCATCGGGAAGGTGTCGGTGATGAAGGGCTTGAGGTCGATCTTGCCGGCAGCCACCAGGTCGATTGCCCGCTGGTAGACGTTGGCATAGCGGAAGACCGTCTCGATGCGGGTCTCACGGGCCTGCACCTCGGTGACATCCACGGTGACCGGGTCCACGGGGATGCCGACCAGCACGGTGCGGTTGCCGGGGGCGCCCAGCTTCCACAGGTCCTCATAGGCCGACGGGTGGCCGGAGGCCTCGAAGACGACGTCGGCGCCCCAGCCGGCGGTGCGCTCGTTCACGACGTCGAGCAGGCGCTGCTCGCGCAGGTCCACGGTGACCACGCCGGGGATCTGGGAGGCGATCTCGAGCTTGACCGGGGAGACGTCGGAGACGATGGCGGTGGAGGCGCCGCCGGCGAGAGCCGCGGCGGCCGTGAGCATGCCGACCGTGCCGCAGCCCGAGACGACGGCGACGTCGCCTGGGTGAATGGCGGCCTTCGTGGCTGCGTGCATGCCGACGGCCAGCGGCTCCAGCAGGGCGCCCTCCCCGTAGGAGACGTTGTCGGGCAAGTGGTAGGTGAAGGCGGCCGGGTGGATGACCTCCTCAACCAGGCAGCCGTCCACCGGCGGAGTCGCCCAGAAGGAGACGGCGGGGTCGACGTTGTACATGCCCATGCGGGAGGCCCGCGAGCTCATGTCCGGCACGCCCGGCTCCATGGCCACACGGTCGCCGACGGCGAAGTCGGTGACGCCCTCACCGACTTCCAGCACGGTGCCGGAGGCCTCGTGGCCCAGGATCATCGGCGCCTCGACGATGTACCTGCCGATGCGCCCGTGCGTGTAATAGTGGACGTCCGAGCCGCAGATGCCGACGGTGTGCGGGGCGATGCGCAGTTGGCCGGGGCCACAGACGAGGTCACCGGGAACCTCGCGGACGTTGATCTCGTTGCGCTTCTCTAGAACTACAGCCTTCATGGTTTCTTCTCCTGGTGGGTTGGTTGCGGGAGTTTGGTGTGATTCGCGGCTTTAAGGAGGGTCGGCGATTGGATGGGTTCAGGCATCCACCTCCGTCACGCGGCGGTCGGCTGTGGCCGGCAGGCGCCGCCCATTGCGGTCGAAGCCGGGCTGGTCGGGGTGGATGAAGACGGTGATCAGGGAGCCCAGCAGGTACAGGGCGGTATAGGTCCAGCACACTCCGGCGACGCCGATGTGCGGCAGCAGCAGGGTGACCAGTCCGGGGCCGACGAAGGTGGTCAGGCCGGAGGCGAGGTTGTTGGCGGAGATGGCGGCCCCGCGGTGCTCGGGCGCCAGGGCGGGGAATACGGCGGCCATGGGGACGAAGGCGGTCACGCCCATGCCCAGGAGTACGGCGGCGGCGCCTAGGGCGATCATGTTGCCGCCCAGGAACTGCGGCACGTAGTAGAAGCCGAGGGTGGCGGCGGCGCAGAACCAGCACCCGTACCAGCGCATCTGCCGCATCCAGCCGTAGCGGTCGCCGATCCAGCCCCAGAAGAGGTTGCCGAAGACGGTGACGGCGAACTGGATGCCCCAGATGGTCATCCACTGCGGCATGGTGAACCACTCCTCGCCGTAACCGGCCGTGGTCAGGTACAGCGGCATGATGACCGGGAAGCCATAGAGACTGAGGTTGCAGATGACGCGGACGATCGCCGTCAGGGCCACCTCGCGGTTGGTACCGAGGATGGTCACCCCTACCGACAGTTGTCGCAGCGTGTCGCGCAGGTCACCGCGCACCGGTTGAGGCTCGCCACGTCCGACGAACAGTAGGCAGAGCAGGCCGCCGGTGATGGTCCAGGCCAGGGAGAACCACAGCGTGCCCCGCTCGCCGATGAAGTTGATGGTGCGGGCGGGGATCCAGGAGCCCAGGCAGCCGATGCCGATGGAGTAGGCGGTCCAGAACCAGCCCATGGCGGAGGCGCGGGATGCCGGCGCAACCTTCTGGGTGATGTACACGACGAAGGAGTAGATGAACAGCGGATAGGCCAGTCCGCGGCCGGCGTAGACCACCAGGATCAGTGGGTAGAGGCCCGAGGGGATGGCTACGCCGATGAACATCAGGTGCAGGCTGATCCACAGCCCGGCTCCAATGAGCATGATCCGGCGGACCCCGAAGGTCTCGGCCATGACGCCGGATGCCCAGCCTGCCAGGGCGGCCATCAGGCCGTAGGCGGTGATGACCGTTGACGCCTGGGTGGCGGCGAAGCCGAGGGAGACGAGGTACTTGGACAGGAAGGTCAGCTCGAAGCCGTCACCGGTCATGAATACGGCTATGGCGATCAGCCCGGGGATCAGGATCTTCGGGGGTGCAAGGCGCATGTGTTTCACTCCGTCGTGTCGGTGCCGCGGCTCAATCCGCGGTTGCTGGTTGAAGCATCGTTCCGGACGCGCACGGCGGTCTTCCGGCGCCTATGCCGGGCACCGGTACTTTCTTGACCTGCGCGGCGGCGCGCTTTGCTGCCCGGGCCGGTAGCATCGGGCGCAACCGCTAGGGTCGAGGAGGACCGCCATGCCCGGGTCACGTACACCTGCAGTGGGCGGCCAGGCGTTGGTTACCGCCCGTAATCTGAGCGTGGGCTATGGCGAACACGCGGTGTGCGCCCCGGCGAGCTTCACGCTCCGCCCCGGTGAGGTCCTGGCACTGGTCGGTGTCAACGGTGCCGGCAAATCCACTCTGCTGCGCACCTGCCTCGGCCTGCTCCCACCCATCGACGGCGAGGTGACGCTGCTGGGGCGGATGCCCGACCCGCGCTCGGGGCGGCAGCGCCGGGCGGTGGCGCGCGACCTGGGCGAGGAGTCCTTCTTCCCCACCCTGACCGTCGCCGAGCATCTCGCCCTGGTCTGCTATGGACACTCCACCCCCGCGCCGGAGCGCACCGCCGCCGAACTTCTGGACGAGTTCAATTTGGCGGCTGCGGCGCATGCCCTGCCCGATGAGTTGTCATCGGGACAGCGGCGCCGCCTGGCGCTGGCCGCGGTACTGGCCCGTCCCCGCCGCCTACTGGTGCTGGATGAGCCGGAGCAGCGTCTGGATCACGTCACCCGCCGCGCCCTCGCCCGCAGGCTAGTTGCTGAGCGGAAGGCGGGAATCGGGGTACTGCTCGCCTGTCATGACGCGGAGTTTGTAGGCACCGCGGCGACCGAGGTACTGCTGGTCGGCAATGACACCCGCCCACTCAGCGTCGCCGACGGAGTACGCGCCATCACTGAAGGCACGCTATGAAAGCGCCCGCGCACCGCTCCGCCGAGCTGCCCTCGGGCCGGGACTTGCGCAGATGGGCGCGCGCTCACACGGTCAGCACGCGCAGCCGCTGGGCGCTACTCGGAGACGTTTACGACACCGTGCTGGCCGCCGCCGTGATCGGCGCCATGGCGGCGCCGTACCTGGGGCGTTTGGGGACCGGCTCCACGCCGTCCGGTAACGGGTCCACCGTCGTGGCCCCGGTGTGGGCGGTGCTGCTGCTGATCTTGGTGCTGACGCGTCTGCTCCTGGATCCGCTGCGGCGGCTGGGTCCGCTGTTCCTGCGTCCCTACGAGGTCACCTGGTGGCTGCCCATGCCCGGGGACCGGCGCGGTCTGCTTGATCCGGTGGCGCGGGCGGAGATGAGCTTGGCGGTGGCGGTAGGCGCCGCCACCGGGCTCCTGATGGCGGTGGTGGCGGGCGCCGAACCGACGACGGCCGCCGGGATGATACTGCTCGGCGGGAGTACCGCTGAGCTGTTGCTCCTGGCGCTGGTGCAGGCACAGGTGAACGACGCGGGTGTGCGCGGGGCGGGAGCGGCGGTGCTGATTGCGGCGGCAACCGCGTTTGCCGCCGGTGTCGGCGGTGTTCCCTTCCCGGATCATGCGGGCGGAGCCCTATTCACGGCCTCTGGGCTGCTGGCAGGCGTGGCGGCCGTGGCGTGGTGGTGGCGATTGCGGACTCGGCTGGTCGATGTGCCGGACGCACGCCTGGCGGAGGTGGCAGCGCGCAATCTGGGTGCACAGGTGTCCCTGCTGTCCCTGGACACGCGCGCGTTGGGGCGTCTGCTGTCGGCTCCGGCGCGACGCCCATCCGGCTCCTCTCGCCTGCCATTGGTCCGCTTCGCCCTCCGCCTTCCGCGCGGACTGCGTCCCCTGCTGGGAGTGGCCCAGGCGGATTGGCTGCTGCTGCGGCGCCAGCCGCGGCGGGCCCTGCAACTGCTGGCGGGCCTGGTCATTGCGCTCTTCCCCGTGATGTCCAGCGGGGTCGGCACCGTGGGAGCGCTGGTCTTCCACCTGATCGGCGGCTGGGTGGCGGTGCTGACTCTTGCCGAACCTGCTCGGCGCGCCTGGTTCGACGGTGGAGCCGACGCCTCCTGGCCGGCCAGTCCCCTGCTGGTCCGGTGCGGGCACCTGCTGGTGCCCACGGTGGTGATGATCCTCTGGACGGTTCCGGTGGTGCTCGTGCGCCTGTTGACCGCAGGCCGACTGCCTGCGACCGCCGGTGAGGCGTGGGCGGTACTGGGCCTGGTGCTGGTGGCGGGCTGTGGCTGGGCCGGAGCGGCGTTGCGCTCAGGATTCCGGCCCACGCCGGACTTCTCCCTGGGTCTGGTCGCCTCACCGATCGGGTCACTGCCGCCGGGCGCGGTCGAGATGCTGGTCAGCGGTCCCGACGCGGCCGCACTGGTAGGCCTGCCGACTGCGCTCCTCGCCGCGGGGGTGGCCAAGCCGGAGCAGATACTGCTCGCCCAGCTCGTGGCCAGTGCCGTTGTCATCGCCTGGGGACTGTTGACCGGTAACCGAATGCTGCGGCAATGAATCGCTCACACCTGGGCAGGTCCGGCAGGCCGGTGGGAGGATCCAGAGAATCATGCGCCGGCCCGGTTGCGAAAACCCGGGCGGGGCCATCTCGGCCCGGCCCGGGTATCTCCATTCGCTGTGGTCGCCCGCGGTTGGTTCCCTACTCCGCCGACTCGGGGACGGCGTCGACGCCGGCCTCCTTGCGCTGCTCCGGCGTGATCGGCGCGGGGGCGTCGGTGAGCGGGTCGTAGCCGCCACCGGACTTGGGGAACGCGATCACGTCACGGATGGAGTCCGCGTGGGTGAGCAGGGACACGATGCGGTCCCAGCCGAAGGCGATGCCGCCGTGCGGCGGGGCGCCGAACTTGAAGGCGTCCAGCAGGAAGCCGAACTTCTCCTGTGCCTCCTGTGGCCCAATGCCCATGACATTGAAGACGCGCTCCTGCACGTCGCGGCGGTGGATACGGATGGAGCCGCCTCCGATCTCGTTGCCGTTGCACACGATGTCGTAGGCGTAGGCGAGGGCGGAGGCGGGGTCGGTGTCGAAGGTGTCCAGGCACTCCGGCTTGGGCGAGGTGAAGGCGTGGTGGACCGCGGTCCAGGCGGACTTGCCCAGGGCCACGTCGCCTTCGGCCTTGGCCTCGGCCGACGGCTTGAACAGGGGTGCGTCCACCACCCACACGAAGGACCAGGCGTCGTCGTCGATCAGCCCGCAGCGCTTGCCGATCTCCAGGCGGGCGGCGCCCAGCAGGGCGCGGGATGCGTCCACGGTGCCGGCCGCGAAGAAGATGCAGTCCCCTGGCTTCGCCCCAGCGGCCGCCGCCAGGCCGGCGCGCTCGGCGTCGGTAATGTTCTTGGCGACTGGTCCGCCGAGGGTGCCGTCTTCTGCAACCGTGACATAGGCCAGGCCGCGGGCCCCGCGCTGGCGGGCCCACTCCTGCCAGGCGTCGAAGGTGCGGCGGGACTGCGCGGCCCCACCGGGCATGACCACGGCGCCGACGTAGGGGTTCTGGAAGACCCGGAAGGTGGTGTCCTTGAAGAACTCGGTGAGGTCTACCAGCTCGAGTCCGAAGCGCAGGTCCGGCTTGTCGGTGCCGTAGCGCTCCATGGCGTCGTGGTAGGTCATGCGCGGGATCGGGGTGGGCAGCTCGTAGTCGATCAGAGCCCACACCTCCTTCAGGATGTCCTCGGCGACGGCGATGACGTCCTCCTGATCCACGAAGCTCATCTCCACGTCCAGCTGCGTGAACTCCGGCTGGCGGTCGGCGCGGAAGTCCTCGTCGCGGTAGCAGCGAGCGATCTGGTAGTAGCGCTCCATGCCGGCCACCATGAGCAGTTGCTTGAACAGCTGGGGGCTTTGCGGCAGGGCGTACCAGGACCCCGGTGCGAGGCGCGCCGGCACCAGGAAGTCACGGGCGCCCTCCGGGGTGGAGCGGGTCAGCGTGGGCGTCTCGATCTCCACGAAGTCGTGTCCATCCAGCACGCGGCGGGCAGCGCGGGAAACCTTGGAGCGCAGCCGCATGGCGTGCTGCATCGGGGTGCGGCGCAGGTCGAGGTAGCGGTACTTCAGGCGGGTCTCCTCCCCCACCTGGCCGGAGTCCTCGGCGTGGTCGGAGACCTGGAAGGGCAGCGCCGCCGCGGGGTTGAGGATCTCGACGTCGGAGACGACTACCTCAATCTCCCCGGTGGGCAGGTTGGGGTTGGCGTTGCCCTCGGGGCGTGCGGAGACCTCACCGGTCACCTGGAGCACGTACTCGGCGCGCAGGTCGTGGGCGACCTCCTCCCGGATGACAACCTGGGCGATGCCGGAGGCATCACGCAGATCAATGAAGGCGACGCCGCCGTGGTCACGACGGCGATCTACCCACCCGGCAAGAGTGACGACTTCTCCGATGTCGGCTGCGCGCAGAGTACCTGCGTCACGGGTTCGCATCACGGTGCTGTTTTCCTTCCGTTGGGGGCGCTGAGCCGGCGCCCGGCGGGGCGCACCGCGAGACGGGCGGGCGCCGGCGCGATACTACGCCGAGCGCGGCCCCGGCTGAGCGGCCCACGGTTCACCGGCGGGCCGCGTACTCGAGGTCGCGCTCGTAGGCGATTAGCCGACGGCGCTCGATGAGCACGATCACGGTGAGCACCAGCAGGATCGCACCCAGCGCGAACAGCACAGTCGTGACCACCGGCAATGACGCCGCCGCCCAGCTCCCGCCTGACGACGAATTACCGGACACGCCCCCGGCTGCGGCGGGTCCTGCCGCCGCGCGGGTACTGGTCGGTGTGTCGGTTGGCGCCGCAGCCTCCGCGGGCTCCGTAGCCTCGGCGGGCCTTGGTGCGGGCGGTTTGGCCGCTGACTCGCCGCCGATGATGGTGACGTCGGCAACGTTGAAGTACGGGCTCTTGTTGGTGTAGTCGAGGGTGCGCACGGCGTTGGTCGGAATGTCCTCACCCGCCGTGACCCGGAAACGCAGCCAGTGTGGTCCCTTGGAAATGTACCCGGGCAGTGCCAGAGCGCCGGCGTAGGTGCCGTCCTCACCTACCGTGAGTTCACCGATGACACCCGAGTCTCCGCCGGGCGCGGAGTCGTGGTCGTCAACCAGGATCTCCACGGAGGCACCCTGCGGGAAGCCCGAGAGCGTGTAGGTAAGCGTCCCGCCGACCGCAATCGTGGACGGGCTGACGGTTGACGCCGTGCCCATCGTCGAGTCACCCATCACCGAGTCGGCGCGGGCGGCCGCGCCGGGCACCACCGTCAGGAGGAGTGCGAGCAGCACTGCGAGTACGCGCGCGTACGCGCCTGCGCGTACCCCAAGGGTGCGCGGGACGGCAACCCGCAGTCCTTTCACCACACCCCTCCTCTCGTTACGCGGCTGTAACAAGCATACACGTCATCAGCCGGTGAATCGCCCGGTGAATCGGTCAGTCATCCGCCTTCCCGACTGGTTCAGGGTCGGGACCGCCAGTATCAGGAAGGAAGCCCCGCCCAGTACCAGCAGCAAGCCGGCGGATACGAGCTTCCAGCCGTCCGCCCCGAGCCCGGCGTCGCTACCAGTGAGGTCCTCGCCTGTGATCAGGGTGACCGACGCGCCCGTCGCCGAGTCGTCCTGGGTGCTGCCGGTCTCGGCGATCTCCAGCTGTGCCCATCCCAGTAGCTCGCTATCGCGGTTGCCCACGGCGATCTTGTAGCTTCCTGGGTCCAGCGTGGAGATGTCCACGGATACGGAGTTATCGGCGTCTACCTGGACCCAGCCGGCAGTGGTCGCCCCGGGGAACACGAACACTGCAACCCAGTCGCCCTCATGAACCTTGGCTACCGGGAAGATCAGGGTAATCCTGGCCCCTTGCCGGGTTCCGGACAGTGAACCCGCATTGTCGGGGCCTAGCTCGCTGGCATCCTGAACCGGGGATGCGGGGGCGGCACTGGGCCGGATACTGTCGGCCGCGGTGCTCGGGTTGGCGGGTTGCGCCACGGGACCGGAGCCGGAGTCCTCCGGCGGAGTGACTGCGTCCGGCGCCGGGGAGCCCGCAGGCGGGTTGGTGGGCGGTTCCTGCAGGATGAGGGGATCCACGTCTACGCCCTCATTGAGCGTTTCGAAACTAGTTGGAACAGCCGTTGGGCGCGGATCGGCGGCAGGTGCCGACGGCGCGCCGGGTGCAGGACTCCCGGGGCCGGTGTACGCCTGTGACGCCGTCGCGCTCGGCAGCCCGGGGGCGGCCGGGGCGGTGGTCGCCCCAGTTGCGGGGGGCTGCGTCTCATCGGGCACCCCGATGCTCGGCGACGCCGTCGGCTCACCAGTGGGCTGCTGCGAGGACTCGGTCGGCTGCGCCTGTGCCGTCGGAGACTCGGTAGGCGCATCAGTAGAAGCCTCGGTCTCCGGAGACTCGGTAGGCGCATCAGTAGGGGCCTCGGTCGGCTGGACCTCGCCGGTCGGGACCGGGGTGGGCACCTCGTCGACGGTCGGGGCTACAGTCGCTTGCGCGCTCGGAGCCGCTGTCGGGCCCGCGGTCGGCTGGGACTCTGCCGCCGCGGTCGGGGTAGCGGGGGCCGAGCCCCCACCGCCTGCGGGGATACGCACCGAAACCGCACCGGCCTGCCCCCCGGTCGCAGTTGCGGACACGGTGTACCCCTCCGCCAGCTGCACCCCTGCGGCCTCAAGGGCACCGGCGGAGATCACGAAGCGCGTTCCGTAGAAGCGGGCCCGCACGTTAACAGTTCTGGCACTGCCGGCGGGATCGGATACGGTCAGAGCGACCTTGAAGGTTCCGGCGATGTTGGTACTGCGGTCGAAGGACCAGCCGGTGCCGATCAGCGCGCCGTCGGAGTACGTGAGCGTGGCTCCGGTCGTCGGCTCGGGCAGCCGAACATCCATGGTCAGGGTGTCTACGGTCGACCACTGCTCCTGCGCCGAACCGCGCCACTGCATGGTGTATACGCCAACGTGCGGTTCCATGGCCTGCGTGAAGGGCCACAGCGGCAGGGCATAGTTCGAGCGGCCGCCGGTGAACACCGGGAAGATGGTTGCAGATTGCACCGAGCCGGAGTCATCGACAATCCGGATCTGAACCGGGGCGGTAACCGACCCCGTCGCGCCCAGGGGCCGCCCTGCTGCGTCAGTCCAGCCGGAGAACATCAGTAGTGGGCGGTCACTGCTGCTCGAGGAGACGTAGGTGGCGCCGGGATCCCTCACCGCCACCATCATCGTGCTCGCGGCGCCACGGTGCGCTGATGCAGAGGCCGTAGTACCGGGAGCTGTCGCCGACTGCGTGGCGGCCTCGGCATCGTCTGCGGCAGGCAGTAGCGCGCCGCCGTCTCGCGTGTTGGCCTCCGTCTCTTGCGAGGCGGTTGCGACGGGAGCCGCTTGCCGGGAGGCGCCTACTGCTTCAGGCGCTGCCGTGTCGGCTGGGGTCGTGGCGGCATCGGCGGTCACGAAGATGTCCGCCCCGATACCGGCCCCTCCGGGCGCTCCCGATCCCGCTGCCGTAGCCGTCGTCGAGACAGCGGCTACGGCAGGCTTGGCTGCGTACGCTGCGGGTGCTGCGTGCCCGCCGACGACGGCGCCGGCTCCGGCGGAAGTCGCGAAGACCAATCCGAGCGCGGCGGGCAGAGTCAGCGCGGCCCGCAGCAGTGGTCTGCGGGTCGGACGTATCGCCTTGGCGTGACGCGGAAGTTGGGGCATTGAATCGGAACTCGTCTGTTGGCCTTGGTTTATTGGTCTATTCGGGAACCGTTGCGACGCGGGCACGGTGACGACGGGTACAACCAGCAGGCGTTCTCGGGCGGCCTCGTCAGCCTCGAAATACAGGGCCTTCGAGGAGCTCGGAAGTGGCGCACGCGGGTCATGCCCAACGCGTCACGATGGTACCGCCCAAATTGTCTGAGAGACACTGAAATGTTGGGCGCATGGGAGACGTAGCCCGCATTTTCGACCTCGACGCCGGCCCGGCAGCCCCCGGCGCCGCTCGGCATATTGCCCGCGATGCCGGGGAATACTCCGCACATCGCACATCCCCTGCGCTGCGCGCGCAACACGGGTTTCAGTATTGTCTCGAATATCTCGGTGTCATGTATGGGCGTGTTGATTCGAGGCTCTTCCGGTTTGTGGGCGTGGTGGTTGGGTGCGTGTGCGCGCTGGGTGGGTGGCGGCTTGTGGCTCGGCGTGGCGGCTGGTATGCCCCTGGTTGACGGTTCGTACGTTCTGGTCGACGATTCGTACTCTGTGGTGACGGTTCGTACGGTAGGGGTACGTAGCGTCGCCGAAAGGTACGTAGCGTCGGTGCAAAGGTACGAACCGTCATGCGAAGTGCCGAAGCGTCGCAAGGGGACCGTGCCGTCACGCTGGGGCTGTGCCGCCGCGCGGGAAGCGCCGATGTGTCACCCCCGGGGTGCGCGAGCGAGTCCACCAGACGCCGCCCGGGAATACATGAGTTGGGGTCACCCCCGGGGGGCGCACGGGTGAGCGGGCCCGGTTCGCGGCTCCTCGCAGCGGTGCGTGGCGCGCACGGCGCCGTGGGCGTGGTCCATACGTGGTTGTCTGTAGCTGGCTGACACCGGCGTAGCCCGCACGGCGCCGTGGGCGTGGCACTCGCCGGCTGTGACGTGCGCGCGCATGGGCACGTCTTTGCCTGCGGCGCCCGGGCGCGGTAGCAGAATCACAGGCACCGCCGGAAGCGCCGGAACCGGTCGCTGGCCGGCGCCACCAACCGCCACCGCCCCGCTCCAGCAGCCGCATGGCCTCAACAACTCCAACGCCCCCTCCGCGCCGCCCACACGGCCGACCCTGCCGCCCCGCGCGCGACCCCGCCGAACCGAGCGCGACCACCACACCGCGGCCCGGCCCTCAATGCGCACCCGCAAACCTAAAGAGCCCAATTCGCAGGTCCGAAGAGACCGGACTCACGTGTGAGTTGTTGCGCGCAAGCGCAATTGGCCCGCCCGCCGCGGCGCGCTAACCCTAAGCTGGTACCAGGAGTGATCCGTGCTGTGAACCCCGTTCACGGCTCGTTCTGCCGCCTCAAGTCAGCGGCGCCGAGCGTGATCCCGTGAGTATGTACGTGAAGCCCGCGAATTCAGCCGTGTACTACGCGGCGGAAAGCCGGGCAGCTGTGGTGGGTGCGGCGCGGCAAGAGCGGAGGCCGCCCGGTCTCCCCCACACTCCGCGACCGGTTCCACACAGCGGAACCAGATACGGGAAAGCAAAGATGACATCTACCCCGACTGGGCCCTCTGCGCCCTTCGGCACCCCCGATGAGGCCCCCCTGGGCATCGACGACCTGTTCAGCGCGCAGATCGGCGGCGCGCCTGTAAGCACATCACCCTCTGACGTCTCCGCCGCACCGAGCCCGGCGAGCCCGGAGGGCGCTGCCTCGGACGAGCATGCGGACACCGTCGCCGCTCCTGCCGATGCCGACTCCGGCCCCGCCTTCGTTTCGCCCCCGTCGGCGGATTCCTTTGACACTCCGGCGTCCTCCGACTCCCCTGAGGATCCGGAGGGCCTCGAGGACGAGCACGAGGAGGACGACGTCGACCTGAACCTTCCGGAGAACGACCCCGAGTACCCCGAGACCGACTCGGACCCCGGGCAGGACGAGTATGACGACCTCGCCGCCGGTGATGCCCCAGAGGACGGGGCCGGCGCCGAAGACGCGGACGTCGAGGAAGATGACGACGCGGCACAGACGCGGGAGGATCAGGAGGATACGGAGGCCTCCGCGGAGGCTCCCGCAGAGGTAACCTTCGATGCTCTTGGGCTTCCGGCCGACCTGCTGAAGGCGGTAAAGGACATGGGCTTCGAGGTTCCGACCCCGATTCAGCGTGAGGCCATCCCCGTACTGCTGTCCGGACGCGACGTCGTGGGCATCGCCCAGACGGGAACAGGCAAGACCGCTGCCTTCGGACTGCCGCTGCTGGACGCCGTCGACGCCCGCGACGGCGCGGTACAGGCCCTGGTGCTGGCGCCGACTCGTGAGTTGGCGCTGCAGAGCGCCGAGGCCATCACCGACATGGCGTCCCGCTCACGCGGACTCGACGTCGTCGCCGTATACGGCGGCGCGCCCTACGGGCCGCAGATCGGGGCGCTCAGGGACGGCGCCCAGGTGGTCGTGGGCACCCCCGGACGCATCATCGACCTGATCGAGAAGGGCGCTCTGAGCCTGGATGAGGTGAAGTACTTCGTCCTGGATGAGGCCGACGAGATGCTGCGCATGGGATTCGCCGAGGACGTGGAGACGATCGCCGCCACCATTCCGGCCGAGCGCCGCACCGCCCTGTTCTCCGCCACCATGCCGCCCGCCATTCAGGAGGTCGCCCGCCAGCACCTGGACAACCCGGTGCGTGTGGAGGTAGCCCGTCAGGCCTCCACCGTGGACACCGTCCACCAGACCTACGCGGTGGTGCCCTTCCGCCACAAGATCGGGGCGGCCGCGCGCGTGCTGGCGGTTACCGACGCTGAAGCCGCCCTGGTGTTCGTGCGCACCAAGTCCACCGCCGAGGACGTGGCCATCGAGCTTGCCGGCCGCGGCATTCAGGCGGCCGCGATCTCCGGCGACGTGCCTCAGCGCGAGCGCGAGCGGCTGGTCGAGCGGCTGCGCGCCGGCACCCTCGACGTACTGGTCGCCACCGACGTTGCCGCCCGCGGCCTGGACGTGGACCGCATCGGCCTGGTTGTCAACTTTGACGTGCCCCGCGAGGCGGAGGCCTACGTGCACCGCATCGGCCGCACCGGCCGCGCGGGTCGCCACGGCGAGGCCGTCACCTTCCTGACCCCGAAGGAGAAGGGCAAGCTCCGCCAGATCGAGCGCCTGACCGGCACCCGGCTGGAGGAGGTCACCCTCCCCTCCCCCGCCGACGTTTCGGCGCACCGCGCCGGCAAGCTGCTTGAGCGGGCCGCAGCCCGGTACGAGCGCGGGCGCCTGGAGATGTACACCGAGCTGGTAGCCGCCAAGAGCGAGGAGCTGGGGGTGGACGCCGACGAGCTCGCCGCTACTTTGCTGGCGCTGGCGGTTGGTGACGAGGGCCCGCGCCGACGCCGCGATGGGGAGCGGCCGCGGCGCGGCAGCCGTGAGGAGCTCCTGGATGAGGACGGCTCCTTCGTGTCAGCGTCCTTCGAGGGCGGCCGCGACGACCGTCGCGGGCGCCGCGGAGACCGCATCGACGGCAAGCCGGGTGCCGGTCGCGGCGGGCGTCGACGTCATGAGGACGGCTCAGGCACCGTGTACCGCATTGAGGTCGGACACCGAGACCGGGTGCTGCCGGGGGCGATCGTCGGCGCCCTGGCCAATGAGGGCTCTATCTCCGGGTCGGATATCGGCAAGATCGACATCATGCAGTCCTTCTCCCTGGTGGAGATCCACACGCCGCTGAGCCAGGAGCAGCTGGAGAACATGCGCCACGCCACCTTCGCCGGCCGGGAGCTGCGTATTCGTGTGGACGAGGGGCCCGGGCACGGCTGGGATGGTCCGCGGGGTGGTCGCTCCGGTGGCGGGTACCGGGGCGGACGGAACAATGACCGCGGTTCCGGACGTTATGATCGCGGCGGCTTCAGGCGGCGCTACGACCGTGATGACCGCCGCAACGACAGGAATGACAGGAGCGGGCGCTGGGACAACCGCGGTTGGGACGGCCGCCGCAAGGGAGGCTTCCGCGGTAATCGCGACGGGCGGTGACGGTACCGGCTAGGAACCCGGCCGCAGAGAGGAGAGGGCATGATCCCCGCCGTGTATCTACTGGCCGTGGTGGTCTTCGGATTCACCGCCACCTTGCTGCGGCTACCGCCGCTGGTCGGGTTCTTGGCCGCCGGATTCGTGCTGGGATCATCGCCGCTGCCGAACCTGGGGTTCGTAGAGGTGCTGGGAGACCTCGGGGTTGCGGTCCTGCTGTTCACCATTGGGCTCAAGCTTGACCTGCGCGTACTGCGCCGCAGGGAGGTAGCGGGCACGGCACTCATCGTCATGGTGGTGCTGACCGTCCTCGGCACGGCGGTTGTGGCGGCGATGCTGGCGGCGGGCCTGCAGCTGGGCGCCGCTACACCCGCGGGCGTGGCGGCAGTCGGCTTCGCCCTGTCCTTCTCCTCGACGGTGGTGGTTGTCAAGCTACTCGAGGACCGCGATGATGCCGGCTCCCTGTACGGGCGTATCGCTATCGGTGTGCTCGTGCTGCAGGACATTGCTGCAGTCGCCTACATGACCGCCGTGTCAGGGCGTACGCCGAGCCCGTGGGCAGCCGCCCTGGTGCTGCTGTGGCCGGCATCCCGGCTGTTCGGGAAAGTGCTCGACCGCATTGACCACCGGGAGATGCGTGCCCTGTTCGGCATGTCTATGGCGCTGCTTCCCGGCTACCTGCTGTTCGATCTGGTTGGCATCGACGGTGATCTGGGCGCCCTCATCATGGGCGCGCTACTAGCCTCGCACCCGGCCGCGAAGGAGTTGTCCGGCGCCCTGTTCACCATCAAGGAGATCCTGCTGGTGGGGTTCTTCCTCGCCATCGGGCTGGACGGTATCCCCGAGACCGCGTCCTTCGCCTTCGCGGGCGTGCTGCTACTCCTGCTGCCGGTGCGCTCGCTCGTGTACACCCTGGTGGTGCGTACGCTGGGCATGCGGCGCCGCACCTCGGTGCTCACCGGCCTGGCACTGACGGCATACAGCGAGTTCGCGCTGATAGTGGTGGGCACGGCCTCCGAGCACGGGTTGCTGGGCCGGGAGTGGCCCGCCGCGGTCTCCTTGGCGCTAGCGCTGTCCTTCGTGGTGTCCGCCACGGTCAACCACAAGCCAGTCGCACTGGTGCAGTGGATGTCCGCGCTCCTGCCCCACCGGCCGGTAGCCGCACTGCACCCGGACGAGCAGCCCCTGCCGCTGGATGGCGTCAGCACGGTCGTGTTCGGCATGGGGCGCGCCGGACGCTCCACCTACACCCGGCTGTACGCCGACGGGCATAGCGGCGTGCTCGGTATCGACAATGACGCCACCAAGGTGGAGGAGCTGACGCGTCAGGGATTCAACGTCATTGAGGCCGACGCCACCGACCGGCAGTTCTGGGAGCGGCTGGGAGCCGTGCAGGTCTCCACGGTGGTGTTGGCCATGTCCTCGCCGGGTGCGAATGTGCACGTGCTGGAATGGCTGGACCGCACAAGGTTCGCCGGCCGGGTCCTGGCGATCGCCCGCTACGACGATGAGGCCGCCACCATGCGGGACGCGGGCGTCGACGTGGTTATCAACCTGTACGAGGGCGCCGGTGAGGCGCTTGCCCGTGCGGCTGAGTCACTGGGGACCGATGCGCCCGCATCAGCGGACGCCGACGGCTCCTGAGCCCGGGCTCAACGCGACGGCGGGCACAGAGTGTCCAGCAGGCCGCTCACCTCTGCGTAGCGCGCGAGCTCCTGCTCCAGGGGCGTCTCCACACTAGTGCTTACCACCTCGGCCACCGCCCGCTGCAGCCGTTCACGCGCACGCGCGCGACGACGGGCGGCGCCGACGCGCGCCAGGGCTGTTCCTGCCGCCGCCAGCGCCAGGCCTCCCAGCAAACCAGCCAGTAGCAGGATCGTCGGCCAGGGCACGTGTCCCCAGCGGGGCGGATCCACTGGCAGCAGCAGGTAGCGATCCATCAGGTACAGGACCGCCAGCCAGGCCCCACCGACCAGTGCCATCAGCGTGGTAAGCACCTGCGCGGCATTCGCCACCGCCCACCAGCGCGGAGAAGCCGCCTGCTCCAGGTCCGTGCGGGCCACGGCGGCGTCGAGCTGATCATAGAGCTGCTTCGCGCCCTCACGCAGGCGCGCTGTGGCCTGTTCCCGCGCGGCATCCGGCAGCTGGCGGGTCCGCGAGGCGGCGTAGGCCTCGGTGGCTACGCGCATGGCCGCGTCGGCGGCCACGTCCGGCGCTGGCAATGAGGTGCGCGCAACCACCGGCGTGGGGCCGTCAGGCGCAGGTCGGTGCCCGCGGACATCGGCCCCCAGGTGCATGGCGCGCAACGGATCACGGCGCAGCCGGGACACCCAGCGCGCAGGCAGCCAGCCGACGCGGCGGGCTGCCCCGAGCCGCATAGAGGCTCCGACGGCGTCGGCTATACGCTCCACGCCAATGGCGCGGCCGGCGGCCTGCACAACCGCCTCAAGGGAGGTATCCGCGGAAGGTCCGGGCGCATCCACCCCCTCCTGGGGGATTCGTTCCCGCACCAGCGCGGCCCAGGCCCTGGCGTCGGCGCACAGACGCGTGTGAGTCACGTCCTCGGCGTCGGCCACTGCACGGATGCGGGCACGCAGCTCCGGTACACCCTGCCCGGTGCGGGCACTGACCTGAATCACGTCCACACCCGCCATGCCCTCGGCGGCAAGCAGCCGGGTCAGGTCTTGCGTCGCCGCCTCACGGTCGCGGTCGCTGAGCCGGTCCACCTGGTTGAAGGCGACGACGGAAACGGCCGCGTGCTCCGCCATCGGCTCGATGAAGTCGTGATGAATCACGGCATCCGCGTACTTCTCCGGGTCCAGGACCCACACGAGGACGTCGACCAGCCCGGCGAGCCGCTCGGCTACGGCGCGATGCCGCGTGACATCGGAGTCGACATCGGGCAGGTCCAGCAGGACGGTGCTTGGTCCGACCCCAACGGCTGACGGGCCCCAGGAGGGAGTCTCGGGTATCCGGACGCGCTCGTGGACTCCGAGCCAGTCCAGGAGCCTGCCGACGGCGCTGTCTACCGCGGGTGGTGGCGCGGTAGGCAGCGCGGCAATCGGCTGGGTCGACGTCGGCCGGGTAACCGCGACCGGCGCCAGCTCGGCCCCACAGATCGCGTTGAAGAGGCTGGACTTGCCTGAGCCCGTTGCCCCTAGCAGCGCAACCACTCCGACGCCCGGGGCGATGAGGCGGCGCTGGCCGGCCCGCTCCACCAGGGCGCGCCCGGTATCGATCAGGTCTGCTGGCACGAGGCCCTCACCGACCTCAACCAGGCGGGCAAGCACCCCCAGGGGGTCCGCGGTCGAGATGGGGTCCGGCATAGGTGGCAGGCGCCGGTGGCTCCGGTTCACGCTCCACCCCCGGTCAGATACTCCACTGCCACGGCGGTCTCCCGCATGCGCGCCTGCAGCTGCTCGGAAGGTGGAGACGGGTCTGGAAGGGCGCGCGTGAAGACTGACTGCTGCTCGTTGAGGAAGACCGCTACCCGTTCGTCGAGGGCCAGGCGCGAGCGCCTGGCGAGGTCACGCATTGCCTGGTCGCCGAACACCGCCTCCAGCACGCGCTGCGCTACCAGGGCGGTGCCGCCAGCAATGCCCACCTCCACCCCGGTAAGGCCACCGGTGTGGGCGAATACGACGACCATGAGCGCGACACCGATCCCGTTGACCCCCAGGGACAGCAGGCGGGCGGTCAGGTGCTTATCCGCCCCCTCGGCGCGCACCAGGTCCAGCACGTCGCCCTGCCAGTCGCGCACGAGCTGCTCGGCGCGCCGAGCCTGCTGCGTCGGCGGCGGCAGCGCGGACAGTGCGGCTGACAACGGGTACGGGGCGGACCCCGCACGCCTCCAGGCCCGCTCAGTCTCCAGGCGGGCCTGCTGCACCTGGCTGAGTAGTAGTGAGGCCAGGGAGGACTCGATGGCCTCCTCAACACGCTCGGCAGGTGCGGGACGCCCCAGCACCGCGGCGGTGACGCGGTCACGCAGGCGGCTGACCTGCGACTGCAGTCCCCGCAGGAGCTCGCCGGTGCCGATCAGTTCCTGCCACCGGGCCAGGACCTCACCGCGCAGCAGTGAGCCGTCCTGCGTGGCGGCGGTGATCCGGTCACGGGCCTCCGCGTGGCACGCTGCGGCTGTGTCCGCCAAGCGCGTGCGCTCAGTCTCCTGCGCCCGCACCGCCTCCAGGACGGTGGCGGCGTCCTGTAGGGCGCGGGCCAGCGCTCCGGTGAGGGTGCGCCGGGCTACTTGACGTCGCACGGCGGCATCTGCCGCAAGCGTGCCGAGCCAGTGCCTGAGCGGTGCGACACTCGCGTCGGGCAGGAAACCGTCTGGATCCAGCGCGGTCTCCGGGATTACGAACACCGGCGAGGAGGACAGCCCGGCCGCCTGCAGGCGACGGCGCAAGTCCTCGCTGACGGCTTGAGCCGCCCCTTCGGGGACACGGTCCAGGACCACCGCGGTGACCACATCGCGGGCCGCTGCGGCATGCAGGTGCGCCCAGGCGACGGCGTCGGCGTAGCGGGAGGCTGTGGTGACGAAGATCCATAGGTCGGCGGCAGCCAGGAGCGTGGCAGCCAACTCCCGATTGTCGCTGACCACGGAGTCCACGTCAGGTGCGTCCAGGAGCGCCAGCCCCTGCGGAAGCGCGGAGCAGGACCGGATCTCAACCTCCCGGGGCGTGCGTGCACCCGCGGGCGTCGGGGGCGAGCCCTCGGTGACGCGCACGTGCGCCAGCGAGCCAAGCACCCGGTCGCCGTCGAACCAGGCGCCGTCACCGGTGGCGTGCAGCAGCAGGGGGCGCCGCGTTGTTGGCCGAACCGCCGAGGAGACGGCCACGTGCCGCCGCACGAGGGAGGACACGAGTACGGACTTGCCCGCTCCGGTTGAGCCTCCGACCACCGCAAGCAGAGGCGCGTCCATCGCGTTGACGCGGGGCAGCACGTAGTCGCCCAGCTGGTCGCCCACGATTCTGGCGGTGCGCTCGGCCGCGGCTGTATCCGGCAGCGCGTACGGCAGGGACAGCGCCGCCAGGTCCCCCTGGAGGCGGCGCAGGGCAGTCTCGGCGCCGGCACCGTCCACGTCACGCCCAGGCGCCTGCGCTGCTCCCGCGTCAGCGCTCATGGCTCAGCTCCGCTCCCCCGCACGGCCGGCGGCATCGTCGGCTGCGTGCAGCCTGGGAGCGAGGTCCGCCTGATCGGCGGGCCACCAGGTGGCTGGCTCCGCCTGTACCTGCTCACCGGTGCGGATGTCCTTGACCGAGCCGGGCTCGCCGTCGGCGCCCGGGAACCACACGAAGGGAATACCGCGCTTGTCCGCGAAGCGGATCTGCTTGCCGTACTTCGCCGCCGTCGGGGACACATCCGCGGCAATGCCCCGGGCACGCAACTGGTCGGCGACGGCGTCGGAGGCAGACCGGTGCGCCTCATCGGTGACCGCGACCAGTACGGCCGTGGGCACGGCGCGCGTCACGTCCAGCATGCCGGCGCCAATTACGCGCGCGAGCAGGCGGGAGACGCCGATCGAGATGCCCACTCCGGGGAAGGTGCGCTTGCCGTCGGATGCCAGGGAGTCGTAGCGGCCGCCGGAGCACACCGAGCCCAGGTCCTCGTGGCCGGCCATGAAGGACTCGTAGACGGTGCCCGTGTAGTAGTCCAACCCGCGGGCGATCTTGAGGTCGGCGACGATGGCGCCGGGGCGGCGGTGCGCGGCGGAGCGCAGCAGCTCGGCCAGCTCGTCCAAGCCCTGGACCAGCAACTCGCTGGGGTCGGCGCCGTTGAGCGCGGCCAGGACATCTGCGCGCAGCTGCTCGGCGTCAGCGCCGGTGATCCGCGCCAGCCGCAGGGCCGCGTCCGCCTGCTCCTCCGTGATGCCGACGCCGTCAACCAGCTCGGTGGCCACCCGGCCGGCCCCGATCTTGTCTAGCTTGTCGACCACGCGCAGCACCTCCGCCAGCTTCTCCTCGCCGACGCCGACCGACTGGTAGAAGCCCTGGGCGACCTTCCGATTGGACACGTGGATGGTGACGGCCGGGATCGGCAGTGCGGAGAGAGCCTCGTGCATGACCAGTGGCATCTCCACGTCGTGGAACAGCGGCAGGCTGCCATCACCGACCACGTCGATATCCGCCTGGACGAACTCGCGGAAGCGGCCCTCCTGCGGGCGCTCGCCGCGCCAGACCTTCTGGATCTGGTAGCGCTTGAACGGGAAGTGCAGGGTGCCCGCATTGTCCAGCACGTAGCGGGCGAAGGGGACGGTCAGGTCGAAGTGGAGGCCGAGCTGCTTGCTCGGGTCCGTCTCCTCCGCCTCGCCGGGATCAGCCTGCAAGCGTGAGAGCAGGTAGACCTCCTTACTGGTCTCACCCTTGCGAGTCAGCTCTGACAGCGGCTCGACGGCCCGGGTCTCGATCCCGCTGAATCCGTGCAGTTCGAAGGTACGGCGCAGGGTGTCGAGGAACTGCTGCTCGACGATGCGGGCGGCGGGAAGCCACTCGGGGAAGCCTGAGAGAGACGATTGCGCCTGTCGGACCTGTGCTGGAGCCATGGGCCGCATTGTGTCATGCCGTCTTGCCGAACCATGACACCGCCGGCAACAACCGACGCCAGGCGCACGCGTACAGGCTCTGTTGCCTCGTTGCCTCTGTTGCGAACTTTTGCACCCTGGTGAACGCCTATATGCCGCACACCAGGGTGCAAACGGTCGTAGTAGAGGCGAGTGCCGGCGCTCACGCGCCGGTCTCGCCGTGTCTTGCGCCGTGCCCGCCCCGACCGGCGCTCACGCACCGGTCTCGCCGCCGCGCACCTTGGCCTCGGCCAGGTAGGGGTTGGCATGGTGCTCGTGAGCCATGGTGGTGGCTGCACCATGCCCGGGCAGCAGCACTGTGTCGGGATCTACGGCGCTGGCCAGCAGCCGCAGCGTCGCCCACATCTGGTACTGGTCCCCGCCGGGCAGATCTGTGCGGCCCACACTGCCCTTGAAGATCACATCCCCGTCCAGCGCTACTAGGTAGTCACGTTCGTCAGCGTCGGCGGGATCATCCAGCGCCTCCGCCTCGAACAGCAACTGGTTATCGCCAAGCCTGGCGTTTAGGAAGAACAGCGTGGAGCCCTCCGAGTGCCCGGGTGCCGGCACTGCCCGGACGGCCACACCAGGAACCAACTCAACCGCGTGGACAAAGCCGTCCTGCGGGAAGGGACGCACATCCGCCGGGCGCAGCCAGGCGCTGCCGGCGAGGTCCGCGAAGGTCTTACCGTCAACCGTGATTCCAGTAGTGGCGGCGGGGTCGTCGAGGCGGTAATGATCCGGCTGGGGAATGTATACCGGCACGCTGGTGGGGTCCGCCGTGCCGCCCGGCCCGGCATCCACGCGTCCCTCGGTCACTGCGGCGTCGATCAGGCGCTGAGCGTCCCAGACGTGGTCGGCGTGCCCGTGGGTAAGCAGGATGGCCCCCAACCGCAGGTGACTCGAGCGCATCAGCGCCATCGCGCCGCGGGCGGCTCCGGCACCCGGATCCACCACCAGCGCCGGGGCTCCCGGCTCAGCGGCCAGGACGTAACAGTTGGATCCGAAAACGGCAGCAAGGGTGCGCTCAATGAGCATGGCCGCAATCGTAGCGGAACTATAGGAGTGGCTTACGCCACCGCACTGTCCGCTACGGGGTGATTCGCGAACAACCACTGCGGTTCCCCGTCACCCGGCCGACGGGTAGGCTCGGCACCAACTGCCGCCCTCCGGCGGCGTGTCGTCGTCCGGCCGTGTGCCGGACGTGAACGGAACGGAGCGGAACCTCCCGCCCCAACCCCGTCAGATCCGTGAAGGAGCGCAATGACCGAGCAGACACAGCCCCAGGCCGAGTCCACCACACCCGAGGTGGAGCCCGCGGCCGCCGCCGGGCAGGCTGCTACCCCAACTACGCCTGCGGCACCCGCTGCCGACGAGCAGGCCACCACCACCGACGCCCCCCAGCCCGTACAGTCGTCCGCCGCGCCGACGCCGGAACCCGCCGAGACGTCATCGCAGGACACTGCCGCGACTGAGCCTCAGGAAGAGACGGCGCCGCAGCAGACGCAGCCCGATGCGTCCTCTTCGCAAGCGGACTCGCCTGCGTCGGACGACGCCGCACCGACGGCTGAGCCACAGCCTGCAGCCGATGACAAGCCTGCAGACAGCCAGCAGGCCAACGAGCAGCCCGCACCGACCGAGCCGGAGATCGACCCGGAGGCCGCCATGGACGCTGCCAAGTGGGGCCGGGTGGACGGCGAGGGCCGCGTCTACGTGCAGGACGGCGGCACCGAGCGTGAAGTCGGCCAGTTCCCCGGCGTCCCGATCGCCGAGGCCATGGCCTACTACGTGCGCCGCTACCTGGACCTGAGCTCCAACGTGGACCTGTTCGCGGCCCGGCTGCCGCACCTGTCGGTACGGGAGATCGACTCCACCATCAAGAATCTGGAGGAGTCCCTCAAGGAGCCCACCGCCGTCGGCGACCTGGAGGCTCTGCGCGCTCGGTTCGCGGCCCTGAAGTCGGTGGCCGTGGAGCGTCGCCAGGCGGTCGCCGCGGAGCGCGCAGCCGCTAAGGAGCAGGCACTGAAGGACCGCACCGCAATCGTGGAACGTGCCGAGGCCGTCGCCGCCCAGGACCCGGCCCGCACCCAGTGGAAGTCCTCCGGTGCGCAGCTGCGCACCCTGCTGGAGCAGTGGAAGGAGGCGCAGCGCCGGGGCCCGCGCCTGGACCGCTCGTCAGAGGACGCCCTGTGGAAGCGGTTCAGCCACGCCCGCACCACCTTCGACCGCCACCGCCGCCAGTACTTCAGCGAACTGGACGCCAAGCAGGCCAAGGTGAAGGCCGCCAAGGAGGCGCTGATCAAGCGCGCAGAGGAGCTGTCCAACTCCACGGACTGGGCCGGAACGTCGGCCCGCTACCGCGAGCTCATGAACGAGTGGAAGAAGGCCGGCCGCGCCTCCCGCAAGGAGGACGACGCCCTGTGGGAGCGTTTCCACGCCGCCCAGCAGGTCTTCTACGACGCCCGCCGGGCCAAGGACGAGGCTACCGACGCCGAGTACGCCGACAACCTGAAGGTCAAGGAGGAGCTGGCCGCCAAGGCTGAGGCGCTGCTCCCGATTAAGGACTCCAAGGCCGCCCGCAAGGCGCTGCGGCCCATCCAGGAGGCATGGGACGAGACGGGCCGCGTGCCCCGCAACGCGGTGCGTCGGCTGGAGTCGCGCATGCGCGCCGTCGAGGATGCTCTGCGCCGGGCGGAGCAGGCCGAGTGGCGCCGCACGGATCCGGAGACTCAGGCTCGTGCCCAGGGGCTGGCCAGCCAGCTGGAGGATTCCATTGCTGGGCTCGAGGCCGATCTGGCCGCAGCCAGGCAGTCCGGTGATGCCAAGGCGCAGGCGCAGGCCGAGGCGGCACTGACTGCACGGCGGGCCTGGCTCGACCAGGTACGCCGCACAACCCGCGCCTGATCCGCCCGGCACCTCCGGCCACAACGACGGCGGGCCTCCTCCTCCCGGTGAGGATGGGGCCCGCCGTCGTGCTATGCGGCGCGCATCGCGGGGCTGCGGTTCGGTGCTGGCTACTGGGCAGTCGGCGCCAGGTTGCGCCAGGCGCGGCGGTGTAGCAGCACACCTGCGGCAACCGATACGTTCAGCGACTCCACCGCCGGGTTCATCGGGATGCTCACTGCCGCCTGCGCCAGTGCCCGGGCCTGCGGCGTCAGCCCGGTAGTCTCGGCCCCCAGGATCAGGGCGAGCCTGCCCTCCCAGGCCGAGAGCCGGTCTAGCGAGCCCGTCGCCCCGGCGTCCACTGCGGCCACATGCCCGCCGGCGCGGGTGAAGTCGGCGATCAGTGCCTGCACCTGCGGCCAGTCCATCAGCGCCACCGGCACCGAGAAGACGTAGCCCCGGCTGGCGCGGATCAGGCGCCGGTCCGCGATGGAGGCCAGCCCGGAGCCCACCAGCACGATCCCGGCGGCGCCAAAGGCGTAGGCACTGCGGGCGATCGCCCCGATATTGCCAACGATCCGCACGCCGTCAAGAATCAGCAGGTCGCCGTCGGCCTCAAGCAGCTGCTCGGGCTCCACCGGTGCAGGCACGCGGGCCACGCCGAATATCTCCGGGCGCTTGTCGGACCGGAATAGCTCAGTCGCCAGGCCGGCGGCCATGACAGTGACAGGAACCCGTCTACGCTCGCACTCGGCCACAAGCTCCCGGGGCGGGCGCACTGAGTCCAGGACATACACCTCGGAGAGCCTCAGCCCCGCCCGCATAGCATTCAGTAGCGGCTCCGGGTCCTCCACCAGCACGGATTTACTGGGACGCCCCGCAACCTTCGCCAGGTCAGCAATCCGCTGCGCGGCCGGCGCCGACCTGTCGGTGAGGGCCCTTTCTCCGGGGATGTCCCCGTAACCGTCCTCGGCGGTCTTCCCGGCCATCTCAAGTCCTCTCCTTGCGGGTCACTCGGTGCGCGGCGAGTCTAGCCGGTCAGAGCTGCGTGATCGTGATTGCGCCGGATCCTCCTCCCGGACCGTCCAGACCATGAATTGACCCCGGGTCATCATCGGCGCCACGGTTGAGTTGCGCGTTCACCTCCCCTACTGGCTCTTCCGGTTTGAGGGTGGTGGTTGTGCCCGAGTGAGGTGTCTGGTGCGTCGGCTGGGCGTTAACAACGCTACTTAACGTGCTGCTGTATACCTGCGGGCCCTTCAGCAGGCCGTTAACGGGCGTTGTTAACCCCGAAGTGGCGTAGCAGACGGTACCGTTGCCGGGTACCGGGACGCGGTCCCCAAGTCCGCCGCGGCAAACCGCAGGCTCACCCGCACCATCAATTAGCCCGCACCCCGCCGAGGTCACAGCCAAACACGCGGATACGACAGCCCAAGCACGCTGCCTCGAACCTGCGGCCTGGCATACCGCCAAGAGCAACCTAACCTGGCTGACTAATCCCGGCTGATCGCAATGACACCGTCTTTGCCTACATCACCGTCCCCTCGACCTGGGGCGCCGCCGCCGGCCCATCCCACACGAGCCTCCCTGTGATGTCATGGTTGTTTGGTTGGTCTTGTGTTGAGGGTTTGGATTTCGGCTACGGGGATGGTGGTGGTTGTGGTGGTGGTGAGGGGGTTGAGGGTGCCGGCTTGTCCGGTGGTTGAGGTCCAGGTGGCGGTGTAGGAGATGCTGGCGTCCAGTGGGGTGACGGAGTCTTGCAGGTGGGCGGAGCTGCGGGTGAACATGATCATGCAGTTGGTGCCCAGGTGGTCGTTTTGCTGGGTCCAGGGGATGCCGAATCCGGTGCAGTCGACCTCGCTGTCGGGGGCTGATAGGTCGAGCCTGGTGGAGCCGGCGGTGGCCTGGATCTGCACTCGGCTGGGGGTGTTGTTGGTGGTCCAGATCCAGGTGGCGAAGCCGACCACGGTTGCCTGCCTGCTGCCGACCTTGGGGTTGTAGTCGATGGTGGGGGCGGGGATGCTGGCGCCTTCCCAGACGGTGGTGGCCAGGGTGGCGGGGTCGATGTGCGGGGCCGGCGGGGAATCATCGGTGGCGACCCAGATGACTGTGGGGTTGTTGCTGTTGAACTCGTGCTGTGCCTTCACGAAGCTCTGGGAGTCGGGAAACACCGAGGGATCACAGTAGGAGCGCCACCACTTGCCATTGGTGTCCTCGGCGTGGTCCTCCCAGTCGGCGTACAGGGGCTTGACTCCGGGGGCGTCTTCGGGGGCGTTGCGGAAGCTCTCGGGCTCCTGGCGGTAGATCGCTGCGATCTCGGGGCCGGTGTAGGTCGGCTTGTACCCGCATGAGGGCGGAACCTGCACAACCTGGCCGGAGGAAGTCACTGCCTGGCTGGCAGGTGTGCTACCGGGGGAGGTGTAGGTCACGGTCACCGAAGCCTCAATCGACCCACCACCATCACCAGACGACGACACACCAGCAGACGGCGAGCCGGCCCGAGAGCCCTGGTTTATAGCCACCTGCTGCGCGTATGAGTTGCCGTTGATTAGGAGGGCTGACGCCAGGGCGAGGACGGCGGCGAGCAGGGCATGGATCGTCCGGGAACGCATCGACCATCACTCCGCAGTGCACTTGTCGTTGGAGACTGTGGTTTCGGCGGTGGTGAGCCAGTTTCCGTCCGGGCCTGGGACCATGATCACGTGGTACTCCGCGTAGCCTTGGTAATCGGGCCCGGTGATGTCGTTGCCGTCGGCATCGGCGACAGTGACTTGCGTACGGTCACTGCAGGAGTTGAGTTCTGCGTAGGTGCCGTCATCGGCGACGGAAACCTCGGTGATTGTCACTCGCAGGGGCGGGTGCAGGCGCAGGCCGTTCAGGGCGCGAGCGTCCTGCTCAATCGTGACCAGCGCGTCGCCTGTTGCGACGGCGGGGAGGTTTTCGATGCCTTGGCCGGTGGACCAGATGCGCCAGGTGACCTGGTCGTAGGCGACATAGTCGACCAGTGCCTTGGTCTGGGCCTCGGTGAGGTCCTTGGGGATGGAGACCATGTGATAGCCCAGCTCCTGATCAGACAACGACTCCGGCGTGGGCGCAGCAGCAGACACCGAAGCCGCAGCCGACGCAGATGCCGACCCGGCGGCCGCGGACTCCGACGCCTCCGCTGACGCCGCAGCCCCCGGATCATAGGTAGGGATACTCAGGGGATTGTCATCGGAATCAGACGAGCACGCCACCAGAGGCGCACAGGCCAGCAACACCGCCAGCAGGCCAACTACTAGCCGGTGCCGACAGGGGCGGGACAGGTGTGTTGATAGTTGCATGCTAGACAGCTCTCCTTTGCAGCGCGGGGTGTAGGGGTTGGTTAGTCGTCTGGGTCGGTGGCTTCGCTCTCGGCTTCGGGCGTGGGCGAGGGAACTACGACGCGTGTACTGGTTGTGGAGGCCAGTTCGGGTATGCTCGCCAGGGCAGGCTCAAGAACGGCGTGGAACTTGTCCACCTGCTCATCCAGGTTCTCTGGTGGGCCCCAGTAGTTCAGTCGGGCCAGGAGCACCTGGGTGTCGTTGTACCGCCAGGCCACATAGATCTCTACGCTGTCGGTCCATGCCCAGCCCTCACCCTCCAGACCCTCGAAAGTCACCTCCTGGGCGGTGTCGGGGAACTCAACAGGAATATCATCGAACTCCACCAGCTCGTAACCGGTATCAAAAGGTGTGCTGATGCCGTAGTCGATGTTGAGCAACCCGAAGGGGTCACTGTCGGATTCCATGTTGCAGCTGTAGCGGTAACCTGACTCGCCGGTTTCCACATTCGACGTGGAGCCGGTGCTGTAGCTGTACCAGTAGGTGTCGAATCCGAGGGCGTTCTGGAGGTCCTGGTTGGGGAAGACACCACAGATAGTCTCATCCGCCAGCGGCGTATCCGGCGGCGGTGTGAGCTCACCCGAACCATTAATGAGCCCACACCCTGCCGAAATCACGACCAAGCATGAGGCAACGACAACAGCCCAAGCACGTCTGCCTGGAATCCGCAATTCGGCACGCCTCCGAATGACATGACCTCGCTGTCTAGTCTCGCTTGATTGCGGCCTCACCATTCGTGCCTCCCTTCTCCGCCACAGACCAGGACCACCCACCATCGACACCAGCCTCCACACGTCATCCCTACGGCTCCGTACTTGGCCTGGTGTTGATGGCCTGGATCTCCGCCACCGGGATGCTGGTGGTCGCCGACATGGTGTGGGTGTCCATGGTTCCGGTGGCCCCGTCGCTGGCGGTGTAGCTGATCGCGTAGGACACCTTCACGTCCACCGGCGTCACAGAGTCCTTGAAGTGGGCACTGGAGCGGTTGAAGACGATCATGCAGTCCGTACCCCTGGAGTCGTTCTCCTGGCTCCACGGGACCCCGAACCCCGTGCACTTGGCGGCGCCGTCCTTGGGCTGCAAAGTCAGCATCGAAGCCGTCGCCGTGATCGTAGCCGTAGTCGACCCCGCCGTAGCCGACACCTGCACCTCCCTGGGCGTGTCACCAGTGGCCCACACCCAGGTATCCCAGCCCACAATCGTGGCCCCCACATCCCCATACATCGGGTTATACGAGATCGTCGCCGTAGGGATCGTCACCGCATCCCACGCAGCCTGAGCCAGAGTCGCCCCGTCGATCACCGGCTCCGGGGGCGCCTGGCCGTCAGGCAGGTAGACCGGAGTCCTGCCCTCCAGCCACGCCCGGGCGTAGTCGTTGTAATCCCTGGGGTCATCACCCAGGAAGTACTTGTAGTCGCACGTGGCACGGTACCAGTGCCCGCCAGTGTCGTCGGCGTACTGCTCATAGCCCACGAACATCCCCCCGACCGCCTCGGCCATCTCCGGCCCACCACCCTCGATCATCGCGGCCGTATCCGCACCCGAGCGCAGCCGCACGTACCAGCACACCGGATGCACCGCAGTAGTCACCGACTGCGAAGACACCATCGCGCCACCACCACCAGAACCAGCCGACCCATCCGCCGCAGCCGACGTGGAGGTCGCCATGACACTAATCGTCACCGAACCATCCCCACCCTGCACAACCGAACCAGAAGACGAACTCACTTCCATTCCTTTGACTTGGTTGGCCCAAGCAGGCGATGAACCGACCAGAAGCAAAAGGGCGAGAAAGGGTGAAACAACAACAGACAATCGCCTATATAACTTCACTACTCGACCACGCATTCGTTGAGGGAGAGTCGATTTTCCTCAGATTCCTTCCATGTTCCATCCTCGTAAGTCATTGTAATCAAGACCTCATAGCGCCCCTGGAGTGTCTCCGGGTCAGAATTATCTTGCCCTGAAGCGTCATACGAAACCAGATCGGACCGGTCGTCACAAATTAGCACCTGAGCGTTAGTCGCATCGTAGACAAATACCGCAGTGACCGATACACGCAAGTCGCCTTCCACTGTTTCACCTTTGACTTGCTCGTAACTGTTTTTAAGACTCTGGTAGGTTTCTTCGACCATGAGGGGTTCGGCGTTTTCTACACCGGTGCCGGTGAACCAGATGTTCCAGGTGACCTGGTCGTAGTGGATGAAGGCC
Source organism: Actinomyces sp. 594 (assembly GCF_019325145.1). Lineage (NCBI taxonomy): Bacteria > Bacillati > Actinomycetota > Actinomycetes > Actinomycetales > Actinomycetaceae > Actinomyces > Actinomyces sp. 594. The sequence goes on along the minus strand of NZ_PIZC01000067.1, from coordinate 3,403 downwards.
TTGAGTACCTCGGTCTGCAGCTCGTCCAGGTCCTCGGGGATGGAGGTGACCTGGTAGCGGTCGGTGGACAGCGACTCGGCTGTCACCACGCCGGCCGCCTCAGCGGAAGCCGCAGCCGACGCGGACTCCGACGCCTCCGCTGACGCCGCAGCCTCCGGATCATAGGTAGGGATACTCAAGGGATTGTCATCGGAGTCAGACGAGCACGCCACCAGAGGTGCACAGGCCAGCAACAGTGCCAGCAGGACAGCCGCCGGGCGATGCCGACCGGGACGCGATACACGGGTTGAGGGTTGCATGCTGAATGGTTCTCCTTATGGTTCGGCGCAGTGACAGGAATCAGTCGTCGGCGCTGGTGGCCGCATCCTCGGCCTCAGGCGTAGGGGAGGGAACTACGACGCGTGTACTGGTTGTGGAGGCCAACTCGGGGATGCTCGCCAGGGCAGGCTCAAGAACGGCATGGAACCTGTCCACCTGCTCATCCAGGTCCTCTGGTGGGCCCCAGTAGGTCAGGCGAGCCAGCAGCACCTGGGTGTCGTTGTACCGCCAGGCCACATAGATCTCAACGCTGTCGGTCCATGCCCAGCCCTCACCCTCCACACCCTCAAAAGCCACCTCCCGGGCGGTATCAGGGTACGAGGCAGGAACCTCGTCAAATATAACCGGCCCATCGCTGGTATAAAGCTTTATACTGATGCCGTAGCGGATTTCAATCAGTCCGAAGGGATCGCGATCAGAGTCCATATCGCAGCGGTAGCTGTAACCGGTCTCCCCGGTTTCAACGTTCGATGTGGGGCTGGTGATGTAGCTGTACCAGTAGGTGTTGAAACCTAGGCTCTCCTGGAGGTCCCGGTTGGGGAAGACACCACAGATAGTCTCATCCGCCAGCGGCGTATCCGGAGACGGCGTGGGCTCACCCGAACCACTAAAGACACCACACGCAGCCAAAGAAACGACTAGACACACTGCCACGGCGACTCGACCGCACCACCAGCGCGACTGCCGCCGGGCACTGTAGCAAGAGCGTGTAATTTTACCCCCTTTTGATGGTGATATCACCGTCCTTACCTCCTTCACCGTCACTGCCCTGGACCAGGCGCTGCCCTTTGCCAATACCGTCATCGATGGCTCCGTCGGCACCGGTGAGGACGTTGTCAGGGTCATGTTCGGGACCGATATCGTCGGCCCAGTAGTGGATCTGCTTGTTCTGCTCATCTGTAGGTGGGTTGTCGAGGTTGAAGGTGGTGGTGCCGTCGGGGTTGGTGGTGTACCACGAGTAAGGCTTACCGCTGCCCGAATGCTGGAGATACTCTGAGTCGAAGGCCTCCGGGTCGGTGATCAGCCCTTGGTTGACGGCCTCGGCGTATGCCTGTGACTCCAGCGAGGAGGGGGTGCCGGTATCGGGGACGTCAACATCGGGGAGGTCGTCGGGGGTGAGCTGGTCGACCATTATCGGCTTGGTCACGGTCTTGCCCACATCCCAGGCTAGTTTCACACCTTTGCCGGTTACGCCGGCACCAACCACGGTAGTCAGCACGCTCACCATGGTGCCCATCGCGTCCTCGGCAGCCTTCTTCTCGGCCGCAGAGGCCTCCTCAAGATCAACCAGGCGCTCACTTCCGATCGCATCCAGATACCCATACACACACCCGATCTCCTCGTACTTGTCCTCAAGCTGTTCCGAGTCGGTGATGTTGGGGTACTCGGCCATGGCGGCACTGGTGAAGGCGGAGGTGATAGTGGCGGCGGCGTTCTCGTTATCAATGAGCCGGTAGACCAGCGTGCTGTACAAACTGGCGTCATCCATCTCACCAGCCAGGCTTAATTGTTCGGGGGACGCACCAATGGCGACTTTGACGCCCTGATCGGCGGTGTTGGCCACCACCACGGACAGGTTCTCCTTCATAGTCTCGGTGTAGTTCGCGAAGGGCACCTGGTCGACGGCGAACTCCATGGACCTGGCCACGGCCCAGGTGGCCGCGGCGGCGGTGTCCGCATCCCCGCTGCCACGCATGGCCGAGTTACCCGCCATGGCGGCGGTAAAACCGTCCAGGCCGACCTCACTGTCCCACTCCCGCCCCGTCAACAACTCCCACCGCTTCTCGGACTGCTCCCCAGGCACCCACTGCCCGCCACTCATCTGCCCATCCGGGTTGAGGTACTTGAAGGCAGCCTCAGGATTGTTACCCATGGCCATCGTCACCCCATACAAGGGATCCATCGAGTAGCCCTGCAGCGCGGTGCCCTCGTTGTATATGAAGCCGTAGACGGGGTGGTTCCAGCCGTGCAGGGAGTTGGGGGTGGTGCTGGCGGCTGATCCATCGAAGGGCAGGTCCTCCAAGCGGTCGGCCAGATCAACCAACGTGGCTGTGTCATACACCGCCCCATCCACGGCCATCAGGGCGTTCAGTGCCGACATCCGCCCCCGGTGCCCCTTGACCGTCACCGCCTGATACATCGCATCCGACCAGGAGTCATGACCCGCGGGCGCCTTGCCGGACTGGGTTGCCGAGGCCAGCACCCGCCCCAACACATTGACAGCCCGATCAACAGCCTCTTGATCGATGGAGATCTGGTCGCCACTAGCAGTCGTGTAATGCCACTGCAGCTGCAGCAGCTCATCCAGGTACCCGTCCACACCACCCAGGGTCTGAACCACCGCATACCCGTAGGCGGGCACGTCCTGGTTGTTCTCCATGTCATTGAGGATCTCCTCGACGGTGCGCCCGTCCTCGGAAACGCCATCGGCGCTCTTACGTGCCTGCTGCAGCGCCTCTGCGTCCTTCGCGCCGTTGGCTACCGCGTTACCGTTGTAGGCCTTGACGTTACCTGGGGTGTCCTCCACCCCGTCGGGCAAGTAGTAGGAGATCATGTCACCGTCCATCGGCGTGATCCCGTTGGAGTTCATCTCCACGGCCTGATCCAGCCGCACCTGCAGCTCCTCTGCCGTCCGTGACAGGTCACTGATACGCGTCCGGGGAACCGACCACCACTCGACCTTGTCACGGATCTCGGCAGGATCGCCGTACTGGTAGTTACTCCTGCTAATGGAGTCCAACTCATCGTTATTCGAGGAAACGAAACTCTTCAGAGCGTCAATGAATGCCCGTAGGTCTTCCTCATGCAAATAGACATAAGCCATGTGTTACTCCTGAAAGACTTGACTAGCGACCCTCGTTGAACACCTGAGCACAAAGACAATACGCCCCGCATGCTGTGGTAAGGTCACGCACGAGCGCATCAACCGGCAGACAGCGGCCAGCAGTACGCTCAAGCATCCAGAGCGCCCTCCAGGTCGTACCAATCATTATAGATTGAGCGTTTCTCATCAGGGTTGAGGGGGTGCGGGTTGGGATCGTTGGGATGGTGCGGGAAGGTGGGTGTGTCGTTGGTGGGTGCACGC